>CAJXMP010000040.1 GCA_913056515.1 uncultured Lewinella sp. | reverse complement strand
AGCGATTCAATTAGGAATACCCTTTGTGCAGTTTCGTGCTATTTCAAACCTTATAGAGGATAGGAATAAGGCTAATTGGAATATTCCTTTAGCCATTGAAAAACTCAACGATTTCTTATTATCCTTTTTAAGCCAGATCTTATCCTAAATCTAATTCTTTCATAAGATTCATCTCCCAAAATTTGGAAATCACATTAGCTTTAATTATATATCAATGCAGTTGTGTAACTTTTTAAAATTCTGCACTTATATAATAGATAGGTACCCATTTCCGTAAACATTTATGGAATAAATGTAAGTGACTAGTGCAATCAACATAAAAGTATAATAAGTGAATCAATCATCAAGTATGAAAGCTTCTTATTGCGAGTTAGATCATCTATCTGAGGAAGAAATGATCCTAAAGGCAAAAGAAAACCCAAAAGCATTTGAAACTCTATATGCTAAGTATTTTGAGGAGATATATAATTACCTCCGTAGAAGATTAAACCAAGAACAAATAGTCTTCGACATTTGCCAAAATACCTTTAAGAAGGCATTACTAAAAATTCATCAGTTCGAATATCGAGGACTACCGTTTAGTTCTTGGCTTTATCGAATTGCCCAAAATGAACTCAATCAGCATTTCAGAAAAAATGCAAGAAACCGGGTAATTTCCATTGACGATTCCGGGTTACAACCTACTGCACCAGAATCACCTAATAATACCATCGATAAAGATCAGCTCATTCAAGCTTTGGTTGAAGAACTAAACCAACTAAAGGGAGACGACTTAGCCATTATAGAAATGCATTATTTTGAAGGTAAGTCCTACAAGGAAATTGCTATACTACTGGATATTTCAGAAGGTAATGCAAAAGTAAAAGCACATAGAATTAAAGAACGAATCAAAAAGAGATTGAACCACTCTAAGAGCACCATTCTTTATTCTAAGCAATTTAAAATTGAGCGAATATCAGCTGATTCAAATGACTTCCTAGAAATCAACAATGTGGAACACTTTCTTTGTAGGGAAACTTATTCTGAATTAGAAACTAACGAAGAGAATGACCGACTTAAACCTTCTTATAAAAAGAAGAAAAATCAAGATGAATCTTCTATTAATGCTAATAGCTTATGGAATTTTAATAAAACCAATCAACCTCCAGCTAACACCTTTACAGCTCATTTTAGATTACCAAAAGGCACCGTAATAAAAAATATTATTGGATTAATAACGCAGAGAGATAAAAATTCTATAAAACAAGTTTTAGTATCTAATAAAACACAATTAGGGTTAGATTTAAAAGGTGATTATATAGTTTGGCTAATCTTACCCAATAATAAAATTGCAGTAGTTAGACAAACAGACCTAACACAGATTCAGGAATATGATAATCGAAAAGAATTTATTCTAGAACTAATAAATGAAGATCAAATAAAAGCATTTACACTTAAAAAAGTATTAACCTTTATTTAGCGTAAACAAAATATCTAACTAATCCATAGTAAAGAGGCTGGTAGACAAGTTCTACCAGTCTCTTTTGTTTATAAAATATTGTGCAATAAAAAAGCGACTCTACCGAAGCAGAGTCGCCTTACTTATAAGACTATTATGACACAATATCAGGTGAATATTATATCACCTTTATTGTATTATACCTTAGAAGTTCACTTTGAAACTTGCGTTCCAAGTACGTCCGAAACCAAACCATACGTAGTTTCTTACGTCTACTCCGTTCCAAGTGTCCACTGTATTATCATCAACATGAACATTTGAATTAGATTCAGCAATGTACTCTGTATCAAGTACGTTGTTTACGTTTACACGGAAACGTCCATCTAAATTACCAATTGGGAAATTAAATGTAAGACCTGCATCTAACAATCCATATGATGGAAGTAGAAGCGCTCCTGCGTTATCCGGTGATGTAAATGTATTGTCAGTAATAGAGTAATCTGCGTATAAGTTATCCACGAAGCGGTAACCTAAATCAACATTTACACTCTTTCCTACTTTATAATCTGCTTCGAAGTATAATACAGTTTGAGCTGCATCACCTACTTTAGCACCATTCAGGTAAAGAGTACCCTCACCTACTTGCTGCTGATTCTCATCAAACAATGTAGCTGTAAAGTCTTTAGTATATGACCAGTCACCAAGTGAAGCCATACCTTTCAATCTTAAGTCAGACATTGGTCTCCAAGAAGCTTCAATTTCAATACCGTTATGTAGTACATCTACATCGCTAAATTGAGCTGTTCCATCTACTCCAAGTTCAGTAGTAAATCCTCTTGTAATGAAACGGTTACCCCAAGTTGTAGAGTAAAGGTTTACATTTGCTTTGAAGTTATTTGATACATAACCATATCCTAACTCGAATGAAGTAATAGTCTCATTCTGAAGATCTGGATTAATATCATTCGCATATCCAGGGAATACACCATCAAAGTTTGGTTGACGAGAAATCATACCAGTATTGAAGAATACATTCATCTTCTCGTTAAGGTTGTAGTTTGCACCACCTTTTACGTATCCACCAGGTTGAGTTTGTACTTCTGACTCAGGATTAGCTGCTTGATCAAAGTAATCAATTCTTTGGAATGATTGGCTAGATGTTCCAGCTTGAACAACAGCAGTTATAGCACCACCATTGTTGTACTCAACCATACCATTGTATCCTACCCATCTTACTTCACCGATGTTATAGTAATCGATTTTTGGACCAGCAATTCCTGTATTGTTAAACGGAGATGCTTCGATAGTAGTATTGATGAATTGACCATTTGAATTGTCATTACCTGTAGAGTAATAAGCATCAAGACCCATTAAGTTATTTAACGCTCTGTAGTGGTATCCTGTGTAGTTTCTTAAGTCAACTCCAACAGAGAATTTGAATGCGTCTGTAGTATACTCTAAGTTAGAGATTGCACCAACCCAGTTGTGTGAGTTCATAGATGCTCTTCTGATTAATACAGCTCTATTTACACCATCATCATTGTAACCATTAGATCCAACTTTTTGACCAGCATAATCACCATTAACACCAGTATATCCTTCTGTTGTATTTTGGTTTACTGTTACTACATTATCAAAGTTGATGAAACCATCTTCATCTCTGTTATCGATACCATCCTCAATAACGTGCTCCGTTAAATCTTTTTTAAACGGATAGTAGTTAATATCAGAATTTCTGAAGTTGTTACCTCTTGGTCCAGTACCACCACCTCTACCGGCAGAACCGTAGAATGAAGTAGCTAATTTAAGCTTGCTAGAGATATCCCAATCCCAGTTGAAAGTAGCTAGTGGTTTGTTGTAGAAGTTTCTTCTCATAGAGAATTCCTCTACCTCACCATCAGCGTTAGTCATGTAACCACCGTTAGAGTTCCATCTTCTATCCAAACCTTCTTCTCCGAAGTTTTGGTAATCACGAATAGAAACCCATACATCTCTTTGGTGGTGCCATTGACCAGCTCCAAGAACAGATAAGTTCAATGAGTGGTTAGAACCTTCTGGTGCATAACCCACAGCTGCAAAGTAAGTCCAACCTTCTCCTTGCGTATTGTAGATATATCCATTACCTGCCCATCTAGAAAGCAAGAATGAAGTTGCCCAACCATTTTCATTTAGACCAGTAGAAAGTGCAACTGAAGTCTTTTGGAAACCATCATTACCTATTACTTGTTGCGCAGACCCACCTCTTTTAGCTTCTGCAGCTTTAGTGAAGATAGATACTGTACCACCTACTGAAGGAACTGCTAAACGAGAAGCTCCTAAACCTCTTTGAATCTGGATACCTGAAGCAACATCTGTAAGACCAGCCCAGTTAGACCAGTAAACCCATCCATTCTCCATATCATTAACTGGCTGTCCGTTAATTAGGAATGATGTATTTCTTTGGTCAAAACCTCTAAGTGAAATTCTTGAATCTCCATATCCACCACCTTGCTTAGTAGCGTATACACCTGGAGTTTTATTCATAATTTCAGGGAATTCTTGGTTACCCACTTTAAGCGAGATCTCACTTGGAGAGATAGTTGAAACTGCTACGGGTGTTTCTCTTACCTTAGCAAAATCAATTACACCTGAAGTAATAACTACTTCTCCCAATACATTAAGATCAGCTTCCATTTTGATTTCCATTCCGTTTCTTGCGGAAACTTCCATCGTAGAGTATCCAATGTAGGAAACCTCTAAAGTAGCACCTTCCGATACTTCAAGAGAGAATGTTCCATCGAATCCTGTCACAGTACCATCTGTAGTACCTTGCACTAGGATTGTGGCTCCTGGCAATGCTTCATTTGTTTTAGCATCGACAATTTTACCGTTAACTGTTCCTTGTCCGAAGGTTACACCTGCGATCAACAAGAACATGAAAGTTTGAAAAAACTTTTTCATAATCAGTGAAAGATTTGTTTAAAGAATTATTGTCAAATTTAGGAGGAGAACTCAAAGTTGAGCACACCTCAATATTAATTTTTTGTAAATTCTAATGAGCCAGGGGCAAAACAAAATGAACTTCCACAACTACCAAAAATTCAAAAACAAAATTTGGTAATTTTCCAAATCTCAACTTCTACTCCGCGTCTTTATTTCCATAAATTCCTATGAATCGATTCACTCCATTTGAGCTAGCTCGATACATACCTTCTGTATTAAATGGCATTTCGATGTTCCCATCTTTGTCTACAGCAATCAAACCTCCTGATCCACCTTTTTCAACCAGTTTGCCATTTACTAAATCTGAACATGCCTCTTTCAAAGAAGCATTTCCATATTCCATTCTAGCAGCAATATCATGCGCAACAGCATATCGAATAAAATATTCTCCGTGCCCAGTGCATGAAATAGCTACTGTATTATTATCTGCATAAGTTCCTGCACCGATTATAGGTGAATCACCAATGCGATTGTATTTTTTGTTCGTCATACCCCCAGTAGAGGTACCTGCAGCAAGGTTACCGGATTGGTCTAATACCACGCAACCTACTGTTCCGTATTTATAGTCTGGATTTATGTACATGGATGTGCCACTTTCTTCTGCTTTGGCACGCTGAAGGGATTCATATCTTCGTTGGGTATAAAAATAAGAGGGGTCTATAGTATCTACTCCTACTTCCACAGCAAATTGTTCTGCACCTTTTCCTGTGAGGAGGACGTGTTCTGATTTCGTCATGACTGCATAAGCACCTTCGATGGGATTTTTTATATTTCTAACTCCTCCGATTGCTCCTGCTTCTTGAGTTTCGCCTATCATAATAGACGCATCAAGTTCATTTTCTCCTTTTGTATTGAATACAGCTCCTTTTCCTGCATTAAACAAAGGTGAATTTTCCATGATTTTAATCACCTCGATCACTACTTGCACCGCATCCGCATCAGCCTCTAACATCTTTTCTCCTGTGGTTAAAACAGAGTCTAAGATTTGAGTATATGCTGCTTCCATTTCAGCAGTCATATTCGCTTTCAAAATAGTACCTGCACCTCCATGTATCGCAATAGCATAAGGCACCTCTGATGGTCTATTTTTTGTTTCATTTGCGGTATCTACCGAATCACATGCCCACATCAGGACAAGCAAACAAGTAGTTAGCAGAGTGTTTTTCACGCTTTTTCTTTTAAAGATAAAAAAGAAATGCTAATTCCCGACAAATCTTATGTCAAAGTACTGCCCTTTAAGTTTTTAGGTGCGATTATGTCCAAAATCTTCATTCCGAGTACTTCTCCATGCCTTTTTTTGCTCTCAAAAGACCACCCTGCTATGTGCGGACTGAGGACAACTTGATCCGATTCAACTAGAAATTTATAATCCTTATTTTCCTCTTTTAATCTATCGAGATCCATTAGTTGATCAAAAGACTGATCTTCATACTCTAAAACATCTAATGCCGCCCCTAAAACTTCACCTCTTTGGATAGCCTTAACTAGGGCAGCAGTTTCCAATACTAATCCTCTTGCTGTATTGATTAAGAAAACTGGATGTTTGAGTTTAGCAAAAAAAGAATCATTAACGAAGTATGTATTTTGCTCATCTAGGGGAATGTGAAGAGTTATTACATCTGCTCTATTGAGCAACTCTTCAAGCGATACAGCTGATGCAAAATCATCGCCATAATCTTGCTTATACTTATCATAAGCCAACACTTCTACATCAAAACCCTTTATTTTTTGGGCAAAAGATCGACCCATGTTACCATAGCCTATAATACCAACCGTTTTTCCTTTGAGTTCGAATGCCCTATTTTCTTCTCGACTCCAAATATTTTGCTTGACCTGTTGGTTACATCTACTCAAGTGATTCATTAAATTCAATAACATGCCAATAGCATGCTCTGCAACAGTGTCTCTACTACCTTCAGGAGAAATCAGTACGGGAATATTCCATTGTGTACAAGCTGCAGTATCTATATGATCTAGGCCTACTCCTTCCCTAGCTATAAACTTCAAATGTTGGGCTTGTTTTATAAAATCAGCATCAAGGGATATCCTTGACCTCAAAACCAAACCTGCATAATCTTTAATCTTAGATTTAATGCTTTCATAGGAAGACTCATAGTCCGCTTCATAAGGAATTTGATACTTACGAAAGGTTTCCAAAAGCACTTCATGTGGTTTATTCAGTATAAGAACTGGCTTCATGGTTTTACTTTTACCTAGGAATGTAGATATTTGCACAAATTTGATGGTGAAGATATGAAATACAGAAGATTAACAGAGTCAGAACTAAAAGAACTTGAGCAAGATTTTATTCGATTCCTAGCTAGTAATCAAGTAACCGCTAGCGATTGGTTGAATCTAAAAGATCAGGATAATGAAAAAGTGGAAGGACTAATCGAGTTATTTAGCGATCAAGTTCTAGATAAAGTCGTATCTACCACAGAATATCTAGAGTTCAAGAGTATGAATGATATAAAAACATTCCATTGTCAAGCTGATAAAATTGTCATGATGGGACTCTTTGTAGAAGGGAATGCGCAGATTGATTTTTCTAAAAACCAATCCACCGACCAAATCATGGAGATGGTCCAAGCTTCTGGATCAGCTGTTAAAATATATACTGCAGAAAAAGGATATCAAGCAGGTGATCGTAACCAAGAAATCTTCAAAATGTTAGAAAATGGTTGTTTGATTTCTAAGGATGGAGCACTCTACAAAACATTAGCAGGACTTAAGGGTAAGTAATTTTGAATGCAGCTGTGCGAACCGTTTGACGATTCGGATTATCTGGATAGCGTAAAAGCATATCCTTTGCAATATCTAAATCAAACACTTCTCTCATATCTCGAATTAAACCGCAAGGTACAGCCCTTATAGTTAACTGTTCTACCCATTTTGCAGCTGTATCTTTTGCAAATTCAGCTGCTAATAAAGGAATTAATTCCATCCGATGTGTAACACGATCAGCGTTAGTTCTAAATCGATGATCCAGCTTAAGTTCACTTAATCCAATGCAAGTGCAAAGGGATTCAAAATGTTTATCAGACCCCACAGCAAGCACAAACATTTTTCCGTCCCGACCTTCAAATACATCACCATAAGGAGCTATGTTAGGATGTGCACTTCCCATAGCTTTTGGAATATGCTTAGCTATTAACCAATTGGTGGCTTGATTAGCAAGAGAAGCTAAAGCAGTATCAAACAAATTAACCTGAACGTGGGCTCCATTTCCTGTTTTCAATTGCTGAATTAAGGCCACCAAAACACCTTCCTTGAGCTGATGAGCAGCAAGGATATCTATAAGTGCAACTGGCATTTTTACAGGTATTCGATTGGGTTCTCCCGTCATGTGCATAAAGCCAGTTTCTGCTTGTAAGACTACATCATAAGCTGGACGATCAGATTTAGGATAGCCTGTTAACTCCGCGAAAATAATGGCAGGATTTATCCTTTTAATCGAGCTGTAATCCAACTTTAATCGGTTTGCAACCGAGGCCCTGAAGTTGGAAATAACGATATCTGCCTCCTTAATCAATTCCACCAAGACTTGATAATCAAGATTATCTTTAAGATTGAGAAATTGGACTTTCTTTCCATAATTGATACTCCAATAATAGGCCGATGCATCTGAATCTCTCTCCTCCCCAGTAGTTTTCCAGGTGCGTGTTACATCACCACCGGTCAATTTATTTTCTACCTTGATTACCTCGGCGCCTAGTTCGGCAAAAAACATACCCACTGCAGGCCCTGCCAATACCGAGGCCAATTCCACTACTTTCAATCCTTCGAATACTGGTGTCATCTGAAATATTTGTATTATTGGATGCTCAACAATCAAAACCTCAAGATATGAAAAAGATAGTGGTATTAACAGGTGCAGGCGTAAGTGCAGAGAGTGGTGTCCCCACCTTTAGGGATGCAGATGGCCTGTGGGAAGGCCATGATGTCATGGAAGTAGCTACGCCTGAGGGTTTTAGAAAAAATCCAACATTGGTTCAAACCTTTTACAACCAAAGACGAGCAGCTTTAAAAAAAGTAGAACCAAATGCTGCACACCACGCTATTAAAACATTGGAGGACAAGTATCAAGTAGTGGTCATTACTCAAAACGTGGATGATTTACATGAACGAGCGGGGTCTTCACAAGTGATCCATCTTCATGGAGAATTACTAAAAGTAAAGTCTACTATTGACCCTAATTATATCATTCCTTGGGAGGAAGATTTGAAGATGGGAGATTGTTGCCCTAAAGGTGGACAGCTTAGACCGCAAGTCGTTTGGTTTGGGGAAGCTGTTCCTATGATTGAACCAGCAGCTATGGAATGTATGTCAGCTGATGTAGTCATTATTATTGGCACTTCGATGCAAGTCTACCCAGCGGCATCTTTATTTCAGTTTGCCCCAGCTGATAGTCCTGTGTATTATATCGATCCTAAAGCAGCAGAAAATACCATAGGCCTAGATGCTAATCGGATTACACTCATAGCGCAAAAAGCTACGGATGGGATGGCAGCCTTATTAGATATACTACTTTAATGGCAAGTTCTGCTTTACAATTTTTGATATAGTATGATCGTTACAATAAAAAAGGGCTCTTTCCCAAGAAAAAGAGCCCGTACGATGATTATTGAACGATATAATTAAATCTTAACTACCACACATCAAGCAATCTGGATCATCTAAACTACATGCCTGCGGCTCATCAGCAGTAGACATTTGGAAGTTTTGTTGATTTGGATCCACTTGCGTTTGATTGTTGTCTAATTGTTCCAAATTAGCACCACCATCGGCAGTTTTACTTACTCTATCAGCTTGTAAACTTTGCTTAATAGTAAACTTAATTGGATCTACAGCTGCTTTGGATCTCAAGTAGTACATACCTGTTTTAAGTCCCTTACTCCAAGCGTAGAAGTGCATTGAAGATAGTTTAGAGAAGTTTGGATTCTCTAAGAACAGGTTCATACTTTGACTTTGACAAATGTAGGCTCCACGATCTGCTGCCATATCAATCACTACTTTCTGGCTGATCTCCCAAACCGTTTTGTAGATTTCTTTGATATCCGCTGGGATCTCATCAAAATGTTGAATAGACCCATTGGCTGCCATCAGGCGTTGCTTCATTTCATCATTCCAAAGACCTAGACCAACTAAGTCTTTCAATAAGTATTTGTTTACTATGATGTATTCTCCAGAAAGTGTTCTTCTAGAGTAGATATTCGATGTAAATGGCTCAAAGCACTCGTTATTTCCAAGAATTTGAGACGTTGATGCCGTTGGCATTGGAGCTAAAAGCAAACTGTTTCTGATTCCTTTCTCTTTTACACTAGTTCTCAACTCATTCCAATTCCATCTATCTGTAGGTGTTACATTCCACATATCAAATTGAAGAATACCTTCAGAAGCAGGAGATCCTTCGAATGTTGGATAAGCCCCTTCTTCGATCGCTAATTGATTAGATTCGCTAACCGCTGCATAGTACATCGTTTCAAAGATGTCCTTATTCAACTGCTTTGCTTCTTCACTATCAAATGGGAATCGCATTTTAATAAAGGCATCTGCTAATCCTTGAACGCCTATTCCAATTGGTCTGTGTCTCATATTAGAGTTACGAGCCTCTGGAATTGGGTAGTAGTTGATATCAATGATTTTGTTCAAGTTACGCGTAACTACCCTTGTGATTTCGTACAGTTTGTCAAAATCGAAAGTTCTGTCCTCTGCAACAAACTTGGATAAAGAGATAGAAGCTAAGTTACATACAGCTACTTCATCTGGAGCTGTATATTCTACGATCTCTGTACACAGGTTAGAGGACTTGATAGTACCCAAATTCTTCTGATTTGACTTCTTGTTACATGCATCTTTATACAAGATATATGGTGTACCAGTCTCGATCTGAGATTCTAAGATCTGGAACCAAAGGTCTTGAGCTTTAACCGTTTCACGAGCTCTACCTTCTTGCTCATATTGGTGATACAATGCTTCGAACTCACCGCCATACACTTCATGAAGTCCTGGAGCCTCATTCGGGCAGAACAAAGACCAATCAGCGTTATTCTTAACACGCTCCATGAATAAGTCAGAAATCCACATCGCATAGAATAAGTCTCTAGCACGCATTTCCTCCTTACCGTGATTCTTTTTCAATTCAAGGAAATCGTGAATGTCAGCGTGCCAAGGCTCTAAATAAATGGCAAAAGCACCTTTACGCTTACCACCCCCTTGGTCTACATAGCGTGCTGTGTCATTATAAACCTTAAGCATCGGAACTACACCATTAGATGTGCCACCTGTCCCTTTGATGTATGCTCCTTTAGCACGAACATTATGAATTGAAAGTCCAATACCTCCAGCGGATTGAGAAATCTTTGCACATCTGGATAATGTCTCAAAAATTCCGCTTATGCTATCATCTGTCATGGACAACAAGAAACAAGAAGATAGCTGTGGTTTAGGTGTACCTGCATTAAATAATGTTGGGGTAGCGTGCGTAAACCACTTTTCAGACATAAGGGTATAAGTCTGAATAGCTGAGTCGATATCTGTACCATGGATACCTACAGCTGCACGCATGATCATATGTTGAGGACGCTCTACAATTTTGCCATTCATACGAAGCAAGTACGATCTTTCTAAGGTTTTGAATCCAAAATAATCATACTCATAATCTCTGTCGAAAATGATTGAAGAATCTAGTTTATCAGCATTTTCTCTAACAATTGCAATCGTTTCATCGCTGATAAGGCCTGCTTGCTCACCTGTTTTGGGATCAATATAATCGTACAACATCTCCATCGTCTTTGAAAAAGACTTTTCGGTGTTCTTATGCAAGTTAGATACAGCAATTCTTGCTGCTAGGATGGCATAATCTGGGTGCGTAGCAGCCATAGTTGCAGCTGTTTCAGCAGTCAGATTATCTAATTCTGTTGTAGTTACACCATCATATAGACCTTGGATTACTTTCTTAGAAATCTCTATATAATCGATGTAGTTTTGATTTAGTCCGTAGCACAACTTTCTGATGCGGGCTGTAATTTTATCAAAACTTACGTCTTCGTATTTACCGCTTCTTTTTAATACTTTCATGGCACTTGAGTTATATATTTGTAAATGCTCGGGAGCATTTGGGTAAGTGGGATTAGTTTAATCTCAAAAAATTAGTTTCGTTCAAAAATGGTGTCGAAATAGTAGACCCTAGAAGTCTTCATCCAAAGAGAATACCTGTTTCTCTCTTTCAGCCATCACACCAGACTTCTGGTAATCACCAACACGCTTCTCAAAGAAGTTTGTTTTACCTTGAAGTGAGATGATATCCATCCATGGGAATGGGTTCTCTACATTGAAGATTTTAGGGCATCTTAATGCTGCTAATAATCTGTCGGCAACAAATTCAATGTATTGACACATCAAATCTGCATTCATACCGATTAGATTAACTGGTAAAGATTCCGTTACAAATTCCTTCTCAATGTCTACTGCGTCTCTAATGATCTTAGTGATAGTATCGACACTTAATTTGTTCACCACGTGGTCGTTGTATAACAAACAAGCAAAATCACAGTGCATACCTTCATCACGAGAGATCAATTCATTCGAGAATGAAAGTCCTGGCATAAGACCACGCTTTTTCAACCAAAAGATTGAACAGAAAGAACCGGAGAAGAAAATACCTTCTACAGCAGCAAAAGCAATTAGTCTTTCTTGGAATGATCCTTCATCGATCCACCTAAGCGCCCAATCCGCTTTTTTACGCACGCAATCCATAGTTTCAATGGCATTGAAAAGCTTGTTTTTCTCTACTGTATCTGTGATATAGGTATCAATAAGAAGAGAATAGGTCTCAGAATGGATATTTTCCATCATGATTTGGAACCCATAGAAGAATTTAGCTTCTGTATATTGTACCTCAGCTACAAAGTTTTCAGCTAAATTTTCATTTACAATACCATCGCTGGCTGCGAAGAAGGCAAGAACGTGCTTGATGAAATGTCTTTCATTATCGTTCAATTTAGATTTCCAGTCTACAAGATCAGCTGATAAATCAATTTCTTCTGCTGTCCAGAAACTTGCTTCCGATTTCTTGTAAAAATTCCAAATGTCATCGTGTTCGATTGGGAAGAGAACAAATCTACCTGGGTTGTCCGCCAGTATCGGTTCGTTATTTACTTGGTTCATATCGTTAAATGTTGAAGTTAAGATGATTCAGTTCGATTAATTCAATAGATTTTAAAGGTTAATATCATGAGACATTGAACCGTATCAAAAAAATTATTTTATCATTAAGAGGGGGGAGATGTGTACATTCTTAATTGTAACTCCTAAGATAACCGAAGTGGTTCTTTTTTGGATGGGTTTTTTTCCACATTTTGTGGATAACTTTAAAAAGGTTAATGTTTAAGCCACTTTTCAGCGATGCAACTTTTATCAACAGTGTGGAAAACAACTATGTGTAGATTTGAAAAAAGTGTAACTAATTTGATAACAAATTGCTTAATAGCCTTTTAAAACATACGCTTGCGCTGGAAGTACCATACAATCAAAAGACTGATAACAGCTGATACAATAATAATGAAAAGGAAGGCACTATTCGTTTTTTCGAAAGGCACAGGAACATTCATTCCAAAGAAGGATGCAACCAAAGTCGGCACCATCAAAATGATAGTTACTAAGGTTAAGCGTTGAATAACTTTATTCAAATTATTACTAATGATAGAACTGTAGGCATCCATAGTGCCATTTAGGATATTAGTATATACATTGGCCATCTCTAAGGCCTGTGAATTATCAATAATAATATCTTCAAAGAAGTCTGTTAAATCCTCATCTTGCTGAATCCGTAAAAAGTCAGTACGTTTCATTTTCATTTTAAGCAGTTCATTTGAACTTAATGAGTTAACGAAAAAGACTAAACTCTTTTCAATAGATAACAACTCTTTTAAATCTTTACTCCTACTGGAATCATATAGTTCTTGCTCAATCAGATTACGCTTCAAGTTGAGTTGTTTCAAACATCTTAAATAATGAAACACAGTCTGTTCGAAGATTTTTAATACAAACTGACACTCATTTGAAGGATCAAAATGCTTAACAGCATTCTTGACAAAAGAATTGAGGACTACATTTCCGTGAGAACTAATAGTTACAATATGGTCTACTGTGAGAATAATACCAATTGGTATGGTTACATAGTTTGAGGCTATTTCACTTTGAAAATCATTCTTGATAGGCGCATTGATAACAATGAGTCGCACATCCTCCTCTTTCTCATATCTAGAACGCTCATCAACATCCAAGGAATCCGTCAAGAAATCTAAAGGTATATCATAGGTAGCTGAAACCTCTTCCAGCTCCTCATTTGTAAAGGGAGGTGATATATTTATCCAGCACCCTGCCTCGGCTTGTGGCAGGGACTCCATTTGTCCGTCTTTTTTGATATAGTACTGGATCATAACTATAGGGTTTACGGAAAATCAGCTCGAAGGTAAGTAAACTTCCCTTTACTTCCACGTTTCAAACACTAAAATCAACGGCAATCGTTCCTAGAAGACCAATAAATACTAGGTAAATCTTAGGGCATCAACAGGCTTTACCTTGCTCACCAAATAGGTTGGCACTACTAAAAAGAACATGGTAACAACAAAACATAATAGGTTCAAACCTAAAACTTCTAAGATTGGAATCTCCACTGGTGCAGTTGCTAAATAATAATCCGCCTCTGACAATTTTATAAACTCAAAATATTTTTGAAGTAGACAAATGCCAATACCAATCACATTGCCCCAAAAAACACCTTTGAGTAAAATATGGCCAGAAAAGTATAAAAAAACTTGTTGAATTTTGCCATTAGTGTAGCCCATTGCTTTCAAGGTGCCTATCATTTGAGTACGCTCCAAAATAAGAATCAATAATGCGGTTACCATATTAATAATCCCCACTAATAACATGAGTCCAAGGATGACTTGTTTGTTTACATCTTGTAAGTCCAGCCATTCAAAAATCCTCGGGAATTTATCCCGAATACTATCCGCATGCAGCCCACTTTGATTACTAACTAATTGTCCATTGATCTCATAAGTTAGTATTGGCAGGTCGTCTAATTCATCTATGAAAATCTCGTAGCCACCAATTTGATTCGAATCCCAATTATTGAAGGATTGTATGGTTGATAGGTTGACTAAGGCAAACTTCTTATCATATTCTTCCAAGCCAGTTTTGTAAAAGCCTCTAACCTCAAATACTCTGGATTGCTGTCGACCATCTTGAATCTTATTGATTCTCAAGCGATCACCCAACTCTAACTTCATTCTTGCAGCAGTCTGCTCTGAAATTAAAATTTGTTTTTGGTTGAGTGTATCTGAAGTGGCATCCAATACTTCCCCTGCCTTGATATACTTTTGAAATCTAGACCAATCAAAATCTGCTCCTAGTCCTTTTAGAATTAGACCTTCATGTTCGTTTTTTGATTCCATTACAGCAGCAAGAACAGCGAAGGAATGCAAGTATTGTACACCACCTTGAGTAGCTACCCGTTCAAATGATCTTACACCGTTCTGAAACAGGTTAAGTTCAACTTCCATGGCTTCTATTTGCTCCAATTGATTGACCAAACTAGAATCATATGGGAAGGGATTGCTTTTATATATCGAGCGGTTAGCATCCCAATCTGTCAAATGAATATGTCCCCAAAAACCAAAAATCTTGTCTGATATCTGATTTTTGAAGCCCGTAATCATAGAGGTAGATATAATCATAACCGCTAAGCCCAAAGCTGTTGCAATAGTGGCTAATCGAATGATAAAACCGGAGTACCCCCCTTTGTTGGATTGCATGGCCCTTCTAGCAATAAAAAAAGCTACTTTCATATCATACCATTGGAACTTACCCGCACAAAATAAACAAACCGCATTCAAATCGCACTTTAGCAAGTGGATTTAATTCCAGCTTAACTCTTTTCATCATAGATTTTTCTAAATTTGAGACTTTTAGCAGAATAATAGGATAAGTACTACATATGAATTTTATTGAAGAATTGAAGTGGAGAGGAATGCTCCACGATTCTACACCTGAGATTGAAGCACATTTGAATAGTAAAAAATGTATTGGATATATAGGTTTTGATCCTACCGCTCCATCCATGACTATAGGTAATTATGTGCAGATCATGCTACTGAGACTTTTTCAATTATCCGGTCACCAGCCCATTGTATTAATGGGAGGAGCTACTGGACGAATTGGGGATCCATCAGGTAAAGACAAAGAACGAGAGTTAAAATCCTTCGATGAACTGGATAGCAACCTTCAATTTCAGATGGAACAAGTCAAAAAATTCTTAGACTTCGAAGGAGAAAACAAAGCACTTATCATCAATAACCTAGATTTCTACAAAGACATGAATGTCTTGGATTTCTTGAGAGATGTAGGAAAAACATTAACGGTTAACTACATGAGTTCAAAGGACTCAGTAAAGAACCGAATGGAAACTGGGCTTTCTTTTACTGAATTCAGTTATCAGTTGCTTCAAGCATACGATTTCCAGTGTTTATTCAGTAAGTATGATTGTTCCATTCAAATGGGTGGTTCGGATCAATGGGGAAATATTACATCCGGAACAGAGTTTATCCGAAGAAATCTAAATCAAAAGGCTTATGCAGTTACCACTCCCCTATTAACTAAGGCAGATGGTAAGAAATTTGGTAAATCCGAACAAGGGAATATATGGTTGGATGAAAAATTAACGAGTCCATATAAATTTTACCAATTCTGGATCAATGCGGACGATAGAGATTTACCAAACTTTTTCAAATACTTCACACTAAAATCAAAAGCTGAGTTTGATGCTATGTGGGAAGAACACGGCGAAAATCCGCAACAATTAAAAAGACTTTTAGCAGAAGAACTTACTTGTAGAGTGCATTCACCAGCAGCTTATAAAAGTGTATTGAAGGTGAGTGATTTGTTATTTAATAAGAAAGCGACTGCAGAAGCTTTGGGCTCTATGACCACAGAAGAATTCGAGACAGTGGCCGGTGAAATTGTTACCTTCCAGTGTGATAATTCTATTTTTGATCAAGCGATCAATATCATTGATTTATTGACCGAACATACTACTATTTTGAAATCAAAAGGAGAAGCTAGGAAGGCTATTGCAAATAATGCCATAGCAATCAATAAGGTTAAAATTAATGCTATTGATCATACTATCCAACAATCAGACTTGCTTCAACAGCAATATTTAATGATTGAAAATGGTAAAAAGAATAAGTTCTTATTGAAAACAGCATAAAAAAAAAGTCCCGAAATTATTCGGGACTTTTTTTGTCTATCTATTAGACCAGTGGAAGACCTGTTCGCAAACCTTCTTAATAACTATAATGGAAGGAACAAGTTGCTCTTGGGGCACAGGAATCTGATCCGTGTGCAATTCCGCACTGAAACGTTTATTTTCATACATTAGGAAGCTATAAGCTGCTATACTAACAACCATAAGTCCCATCAAGAGTCTTTTTCGCGCAAGAGTAGAGAATTCGGGTTTCATATTCTATGTGTTTGGCTACCTAAAAGTAATAAGTAAATCAGACTATTTCTATCAAAAGGACAAATAAAAGTTCTCAAGGGTTGCAAGAATCTTAAAATATTTCTTGATTTTATATTAATGTGTTATTTTGTTAGACAAATTTACTCGAATTAATACGTAAATAATCTTAATCAAACAGTTTATGAAAAAACTTTACTCTCTTTTCGTCTTCTCACTACTAACTATAGCTGCAACACAAGCTCAAGATCTTCAGTTCTTTATCAATTCCCCTTCAGGAATTGCTGGACAATATGAATGTGGGGCACCAGCAGCAGGATTTGGTGGTGAATTAACAGCAGGTCAATCTATTACAGGTGTATTAGCTCCTGCTGATCCTAATGAAGCTTGTGAAGCACTAGTTAATCCAGCTGAAGTTGCAGGAAAAATAGCTTTAGTAGATCGTGGTTCATGTTTCTTCTCTGACAAGGTATATTTTGCAGAGCAGGCAGGTGCTGCTGGTATCATTATCTGTAACAACCAACCTGGTGGTGGTGTTATCGGAATGGCCGCTGGTGGTGACTATGCTGGTCTTTCAACAATCCCCTCTGCTATGATTCCTTTTGAAGTTTGTGAGGAAATCAAAGCTGAGATAAATAATGGTGTAGATGTAGAAATTCTACTTCAGGTTCCAGGTATGTATCGTCCGATAACTAACTGGGCATACTCTACTCCATTGGAGCATACTCAACCTATTCCAACACTAGGGGTTCAGATTATCAATACAACTGCTGAAACTATCGAAAATGCAGAAGTATACTGTGATATTACTACACCTTCAGGTTCAACTCAATCTGCTTCAGCATTGATTGAGGGCACGCGCTGCGGGGCGAGGTGCGATGGCACGCGCCGCACGCGCGCGCAAACACGAGCGATCGCGTTGACATGTTTGCAGCAACAACCTATTCCAACAACGTAGATGGATCTGTTGATTTGCCTCTCGGCGAATCGATTACGTCCGCAAGCATGGCGGTTGGAACAGATCCTGCAGTTCATGGTGCTCACACTC
>CAJXMP010000039.1 GCA_913056515.1 uncultured Lewinella sp. | reverse complement strand
GACTTTGACATAAGTAGAATTATGTCCTAAAGATATTTAAAAAAAACAAGGTCTGATTTCAGACCTTGTTTTTATAATTAGTGATAGCCTAATAAGGTGACTTTTGCCCGCTTATTTGATCTGAATTTGGTATCATAAACAAACACCACTTTTTCAATTCTTCTCTTATCTCCATTGAGATCAATCACTCTACTTAAATCACCAGGATTGAAATTACCTTTTAGGTTGATGTTTTGTTTGGTACCATTCATATAGTGGACTACGCATTTGTGCATATTTAAACGACCACCAGTTACTTTTAACTGCAATTTTCTGTATTTAGGTGCTCTAGGGCTTACCCAGAATACATCTTTATCCAATTTGTAGTCAACTGTTTTTTTACCTATAACACTCCACTTTATAATACCGGTATGGGCTTTAGAGGTGGTAGGTATTAATAAGAATAATCCAGCTATTAATGCTAGAAAAGTTAGGTTCTGATTTACAATTCTATTTTTCATATCATGTTATTTGGTGGGTTTGACTACTTGTAATGTAAAGGGATTAATTCCGTTAGGGGATTTAAGACAATTTTAACAGATTCCCTGATTCTTGTCACCTTTTCACACGAATAGCTTTCTATGAATGTATTTTGCTATATTTGTTTGTTATTTGGACTGAATCTAATTAAGAATCGAGTAATGAGAATTAAATTATCGAAGCTACAAATTGGAGAATCTGGTAAGATTGAGCAAATCCTTGATAAGGGTTTAATGAATAGATTATATGAGATGGGTATTAGACCTGGTCAACGTATCAAGTTGTTGAATCATGCCCCCTTCATGGGCCCTATTACTATTCAATCAGGACAAATGACACTAGCTATTCGAGCAACTTATTTGAAATATATTTTAGTGAGTAAGCAATAGAGCCGGTGAGAAGGATTGGATTATTTGGAAACCCAAATTGTGGAAAGACTACCTTATTTAATAGTCTTACTGGTTTGAGGCAAAGGACAGGAAATTTTCCTGGAGTTACTGTTGATAAAAAAACAGGTGTATTTGATGTTGGGCATCAGTCATTCTCTGTTGTAGACTTCCCTGGTACGTACAGCTTATACCCGGACTCAAAAGATGAGCGAGTGGTTTTGAAGGGTTTGTTAAGTGAAACCACAGCCTTAGATCTAATCGTTTTTGTTGCAGATGTGAATCAACTAGAAAGACATCTACTATTGTTTTCTCAGTTGAAAGATTGTGGAATACCTGTAATTTTGGTGCTCAATATGATTGACTTATTGGAAGACAATGGTATTGAAGTTGATGCAAAATATATACGCAAAGCTCTACAGTGTCCCGTCTGTACAGTATCAAGTAGAACTGGAGAGGGGATAGATCAATTGAAGTCCTTATTGTTGGATGAAGGTACCTTTGAACTTCAATCAAAAGACTCCTTTAATATATCAGCAGAGTTAAAAAAATTCAAAGCTGAACTTAGTCCTGTTTGGGATGCCTTACCGGATTATCTATTCTTTCAAGTTTTCCATAATAGTGAGTGGTTAGTAAAAGCAGATCAACAAGCGGCTTTTGATGCACTCAAGCAAGAGATGGCGTATCATCCACTGGACAGCCAACTGGAGGATACGATGAGTCGATGCGCTACATTTGAACCCATTGTAGAACGTGCCATGAACCGAGTGGCCAAATCTCGCTTACAAGAAATAACTACCCGTTTAGACCGAATTCTATTGAATCCAGTTTTTGGACCATTGATTTTTGTTGTTCTAATGCTCTTTGTATTTCAAGCAATTTATGCTTGGGCCTCCTATCCTATGGATTTGATTGATTCGGCAGTTGGGCAATTATCTGCCTATGTTTCGACCTCTTTACCAGATCACTGGACAACGAGTTTGTTAACCGATGGAGTTATAGCTGGTGTGGGAGGAGTAATCATATTCATTCCTCAGATTGCCATTCTATTCTTGTTGATTGCTGTGCTAGAGGAAATAGGATATTTATCAAGAGTTGCATTTATGTTTGATCGTTTGATGCAGTTCTTTGGTTTGAACGGAAGATCATTAGTTTCTATGGTGTCGAGTGCTGCCTGTGCTATTCCGGCTGTAATGAGTAGTAGAACCATTCCAGATTGGAAAGAACGGATGATTACGATTATGGTTGCACCTTTAATTTCTTGTTCGGCAAGGATACCAGTATATGCTTTACTTGTAGGTTTCGTAGTTCCCAGTGAGCAAGTTTGGGGAATTTTTAATCTGCAAGGTTTGGCTTTCGGCGGTTTGTATTTTCTAGGTATTTTGGGCGCTCTATTGTCTGCATTAGCCATGAAGTACATAGTAAAGTCAGATAGTAAGAGTTACTTTTTACTAGAGATGCCAGAGTACAAACGACCTGATTTTAAAAATGCCTTCTATGTTGTGCTGGAAAAAGTTCGAACATTTGTTTGGGAAGCGGGTAAGATTATTTTCATTATTTCAATTGTACTTTGGGGCTTATCATCTTATGGACCAAAAGACAAAATGGCTCAAGTGGAGCAAGAGGTTTCTGTATTAGTCCAGGAGCAAGATTTAAGTGATGCAGAGGCAGAATATTTGTTGAGTTCAAAGAAATTGGAAGTGTCCTACATAGGCCATATGGGTAAGTTTATAGAACCCGTTATAGAACCCTTGGGATTTGATTGGAAGATAGGTATTGCCTTGATAACTTCATTTGCCGCTAGGGAGGTCTTTGTTGGGACTATGGCAACTTTATTTGCTGTTGAGTCGGGTGATGATGACAGTTCTTTAAGGCAACAAATGGAGCAATCCAAGCATCCGAAAACTGGCCTTCCATTATTTTCTACTGCCACGGCCTTATCTCTACTGTTATTCTATGTATTTGCTATGCAATGTATGAGTACCTTAGCTGTAGTTTACAGAGAAACTAAATCTTGGAAATGGCCTATAAGTCAATTTTTGTTTATGACGGCCTTAGCGTATTTGTCTAGTTTATTTGCCTATCATTTACTGAGTTAATTGACCTAGCGTATTTAAGAGGGTGTGAATGAACAATGCGCTTTTATATTATTTTATTTTTCATCATTTTGTGGAAAACTTTTACATATGAATTTTTTGGCTGAATATATTCCAGTTTTTAAATCCCTGCACTTGATTGGGATGGTTACTTGGTTTGCAGGTTTATTCTTTTTAGGGCGCATCTTTGTTTATCATGCTGAAGCGGATAAGCAAGCTGATGGCGCTGCGGTTCTAAAAACCAACTACCTCGCGATGATGTGGCGCTTATACAAGGCTATTGTGAATCCATCTATGATGATTACTTGGACCTTTGGCTTGCTGATGATAGCTGCAAATCCAGCTTATATGAGTGTGGAGAGTGGAACACCAGGTTGGCTGCACGCTAAATTATTGTTTGTGGTGTTATTAACGGTTTATCACATTCTTTGTAAAAAGCGCATTAAGAAAATTGAGGCTGGAGAACCACAGGACTCTTATTTCTTGCGTGTGTGGAATGAAGTACCAACCGTATTTTTAGTAGGAATCATATTTGTAGCTGTTTTTGGAAAATTAGGAACGCTTAACTGGATGTACTGGGGTATAGGGATGCTAGTCTTTGTTATTCTGTTATATTTAGCCATTAAGCGCATCAATAGAAAATAAAAAAACCCGACCATGTGTCGGGTTTTTTTATTATTTAATTTCTTCTCCTAAATAGACGATATGGAAGCTTTGTTCAAGGTCGACCTTAGGTCCGTCCATTGGTATATTTTCTATTTGACCATCCGATGATTTGGTGAAAATAGGTATGCTTTTAGAGCTAGATCTGAGTACTTTCATTTTTTCTTCAAACTCCTTTAACCCGCCTGAAATTTCAAGTTCGTGAATCATAGGATAGTCCCTAGCTGCCTCATTAATATTTAAGTAATCATCTTGATAGGATAAGAGATTGTCTGGTTGAGGTTCTTTCTCTTTCATTTCCTGTTGTGTGATCAATCTGAAGGCACCTTTTTCTCCAAAGATATGGCTGTATTCTTTGATAGCGAAGTTGTTTACCTCATCTGATCCGGTCATGGCGATCATATAACCCATATCCAATAATCGGACTTTGTCCTCCATGTTATCTTTATATAAGTTGGCTTCTATAGCATCGAGACCTTGATTTTTAGCCTGATAAATATTTGAAGGGGAATTATCCAATAAAAGCACATCTCGATTGTTACTTTTTAACCAATGTGCTATTAAAATAGCTGCTTGATTAGCACCTACAATCAAAATGCTATCAGATCCAACTTGCATAACCCGTAGGAATCGTGCGAATAATTTAGCTGTGGATGCATTTAAGACAACTGTTCCTAGTACGACCATAAATACTAGAGGAGTTATGTATTCCGAATTGGGCACACCATCGTTAGCTAGTTTTAAACCAAATAGGGAGGCAATTCCTGCCGCTACAATACCTCTTGGTCCAACCCATGAAATGAAAAGTTTTTCATTGATACTGAGGTTGCTATTTGTGGTTGATAAGAATACGCCTAATGGTCTAACCAATAGAATGATCACTAGGAAAAGTACTAGTACTCTTGTGTCGAGGAGTAATTGTAAGTCTTCTATACTGATGTTTGCTGCAAGTAGTATGAATAATATGGATATTAAAAGCACGCTTAAACTTTCTTTGAAATAGAGAATTTCAGAAAGTCTTGGCACATCTAGGTTAGCCATTACGGTACCCATAACCACTACAGTAAGTAGTCCACTTTCGTGTGCTAAAAAGTCAGAACCTACAAATACCAGCAGAACTAGTGCAAGTGTAAACACATTAAGTAAAAAGTGTGGTATGAGATCTTTTTTCAATAAATAGCGAAGGAAAAGTGCCGCAAATGTTCCCATGGCCGTTCCTATCAAGACTATAGTTAGGAATTCCTTGAGAACAACAGAGGTGAACTCCATTCCTCCTTGGGAAGATTGGATGAACTCATACATCAAAACGGCTGCTGTAGCACCTATAGGATCAATTAATATACCTTCCCATTTTAAAACTGTGGAGACACTTTTATTTAATGGTACATTTTGTAAGATTGGAGCAATTACAGTTGGTCCAGTAACTATGATTAGCGCAGAGAATAGGAATGAAATGGGTAAGGATAAACCCATAATATAATGAGCAGCCAGTCCAGCACCTACAAAGGTAATAACTGATCCAAGTGAGATCAACTTAAGTATAGAAGAACCCACTTCTCGTATTTCAGATCGTTTGAGTGTTAAACCACCTTCAAAAAGAATAATACCTATGGATAAAGACACAAAGTAGAATAAAGACTGTCCTGGGAATAATCCTTCTTGTGTGTTAGCATCAAAAATAGGTTTCATCCAAATTTCTCCTTCATTCCAATATATGGAGAGTGGACCCACAAATAATCCTATCAATATTAAGGGTATATAGCAGGTACTTTGGTTTTCCAAGCTAAATACTGGGCGAGGATACCTAAAATTATGATGCTAGCAATCTGAGCCATAGGTCTGGTTTGATTAGATGCCCAAAATAATGAAATATATACTGCTAGCTAAATAAAAATGTAAAATCAATATATTTCCAAGTAAGACAAGTGTATATGATAAATTATATAGCTACATTTGCGTTTTAAAGGACTATCATTCATGGGATTTGTAGAAGAAATTAATAGGAGGAAAACATTTGGGATTGTCAGTCACCCGGATGCTGGAAAAACCACACTAACTGAAAAACTGCTGCTTTTTGGTGGAGCTATTCAAACAGCTGGAGCAGTGAAGTCCAATAAAATCAAAAAGAGTGCTACTTCCGATTTTATGGAAATCGAGAAGCAAAGGGGTATTTCTGTTGCGACCTCTGTGATGGGTTTTGAATACCGTGATTTAAAAATCAATATTCTGGATACTCCTGGTCACCAAGACTTTGCCGAAGATACCTTTAGAACCTTAACCGCAGTCGATTCAGCTATTGTTGTAATTGATGTAGCGAAAGGTGTGGAGACACAGACTGAAAAGTTGGTTAAAGTATGTCGGATGCGGCAAACCCCTATCATAGTTTTTATCAACAAATTGGATAGAGAAGGTAAAGATGGTTTTGAGTTGTTGGATGAGATCGAAGCTAAGTTAGGCTTAACTGTTAAGCCTTTGTCTTGGCCGGTAGGAATGGGACAACGATTTCAAGGGGTTTACAATCTGTACGAAAAGAAATTAGTATTGTTCAGGCCACATAGTAAACAGGCTGCTGAAGATGTTATTGAGATCACTGATTTGGATTCTGATGAATTGGAAGCACATGTGGGGGAATCCGCCGCAGAATTGCTAAGAGAAGAAGTGATGATGGTAGAAGAAGTTTATCCAGCTTTTGAGAAGGAGGACTACTTAAATGGAGATATCTCGCCGGTATTTTTTGGCTCAGCCGTGAATAATTTTGGGGTCAAGGAAATGTTGGATTGTTTTGTGGAAATTGCTCCAACTCCATTAACTCGGGAAACAGAGGAAAGGGAGATTGATCCTTACGAATCAAAATTTTCTGGCTTTGTGTTCAAGATTCATGCTAATATGGATCCTAAGCACAGGGATAGGATTGCCTTTATGCGTATATGTTCAGGAGTCTTTAAGCGAAACACAAACTACTTGCATGTTAGGCAAGGTAAGAAGATGAAGTTTCCAAACCCTACTTCATTTATGGCTTCTAAGAAAGATATTATTGAAGAGGCTTATCCTGGTGATGTGGTCGGTTTATACGATTCGGGTAATTTTAAGATAGGTGATTCACTATCAGAAGGTGAGGTACTAAATTTTAAAGGTATACCGAGTTTTTCACCAGAGCAATTTAGGTATGTGAACAATGCAGATCCTATGAAGTCTAAGCAATTAGAAAAAGGGGTGCGCCAGCTGATGGATGAGGGTGTTGCCCAATTGTTTATCAAAGAGTTGAATGGTAGAAAGATTATTGGAACAGTTGGAGCCTTGCAGTTTGAAGTGATTCAATATCGATTGAAGCATGAGTATGGGGCTTCTGTAGAATATGAACCAATACCCATGTATAAAGCTTGCTGGGTAGATTGGGATTCAGAGGAAGAATTGAAAGCATTTGTCTCTAGAAGAAAGAAAGATCTTGCAAAAGATAAAGAAGGTAATTTGGTGTTTATGGCGGAGAGTGCATGGGCTTTGAAGATGGCTCAAGACAATCATCCAGAAATTCGATTCCATTTTACCAGCGAATTTTAAATTTTACGCATATTTTTGAAAAAAAATCCAATCAAAATATAGGATTATGTCTCAACAGAATGACCAGTTTAAGAAAGTAATTGCGCACTGTAAAGAATACGGTTTCATTTATCAATCTAGTGAAGTGTATGACGGATTGTCAGCGGTTTATGATTATGGTCCATTAGGTTCATTGCTTAAGAATAACATTAAGGACTATTGGTGGAGATCCATGGTTCAGATGAATAATAATATTGTAGGTATTGATGCTGCAATCTTTATGCACCCAAAGACTTGGAAAGCTTCAGGTCACGTAGATGCATTTAATGATCCTCTAGTTGATAATAAAACGAGTAACAAACGTTATAGAGCGGATGTGTTAGTCGAGGACTACATGGCCAAGATTGAGGCAAAGATCAACAAAGAAATAACTAAAGCGAAGAAGCGTTTTGGCGATGCTTTCAATGAAGCAGAATTTCGATCTACTAACCCAAGAGTATTAGCTAATCAAGAAAAGATTGACACTATAGGGAGTCGTTTAGCTTCAGCTATGACCGATGGAGATATGGAGGCATTAAAGCAGTTAATACTGGATTTAGAGATTGCTTGTCCTGAAAGTGGTTCTAGAGAGTGGACGGATGTGCGTCAATTCAATTTGATGTTTTCCACTCAACTAGGTAACATAGCCGGTGAGGAGGGTAAGTTGTATTTAAGACCAGAAACTGCCCAAGGTATTTTTGTCAACTTCTTGAATGTCCAAAAGACTACCCGTCAAAAAGTACCATTTGGTATTGCTCAGATTGGTAAAGCCTTTAGAAATGAAATTGTGGCACGTCAGTTCATCTTTAGAATGCGTGAATTTGAGCAGATGGAGATGCAATTCTTTGTTAAGCCTGGTACTGAACTGGAATGGTATGAGCACTGGAAAGCTACTCGTTTGGAGTGGCATAAGGCACTCGGAACACCAGCTGAAAAGCTTAGATTCCACGACCACGACAATTTAGCACACTATGCTAATGCCGCTGTAGATATTCAATTTGATTTTCCATTTGGATTCAAAGAATTAGAAGGTATCCACTCACGTACGGATTTTGATTTAAAGGCGCACCAAGAACTGTCTGGTAAAAAGATGCAATATTTCGATCCAGAGGAAAATGCGAATTATGTTCCTTATGTGGTGGAGACATCGATAGGTTGTGACAGAATGTTTTTGGCTACTTTGAGTAATTGTTTAATTGAGGAGACTTTGACTAGTGCTGACGGAAAAACAAGTACTAGAGATGTATTGAAATTACATCCAGCTATTGCACCTATCAAATGTGCTATTCTTCCATTGAAGCGAAATGAACCAGGGATTGTTGAGAAAGCAAAAGGTCTATTCCAAGAATTGAGTTTCTCGTTCCAATGTCAATATGATGATACCGGAAGTATTGGAAAGTTATACAGAAGGCAAGATGCTGTTGGTACACCGTTCTGTGTAACAGTAGATTTCGATACCCTAGAGGATAATACCGTTACTTTGAGAGATCGAGACACTTTGGAACAAATCAGAGTACCGATGGATCAGGTAGAGGCCATTATCCGAGAACGTGTGGATATGAAAACCTTATTTGTTTAAATATATTAAAGCCTAGTAAAGCATATTTTACTGGGCTTTAATAATTAGAGCTGATAAATAGGTTGATATCAGTCGATTTGAGTTTGAATCGCTTGCCTAAGTATCCGTTTGTTAAGCAACCTTTGTACATGTAAACACCATTTCGAATGGTGATATTTTGTGCGATCAGCTGCTCCATACCGCCACTTTCAGCTGCTTCTAATAGAATTGGAGTCAGAATATTACTCATGGCTTTAGTAGCTGTAGTTGAAACAATGGATGAGATATTTGGAACACAGTAATGGATAACATCGTGTTTTACAAAACTTGGATTTTGGATGGATCTAAGTTCTGATGTGGCAAAGCAACCACCTTGATCTATACTTACATCGACAATTACCGATCCTGGTTTCATTTCACTGACCATTTCTTCAGATACCACAACTATACTTCGACCTGATTTGGAATGCATAGCCCCAATAACAACATCCGCATCTAGTATTTCCTTTTGGAACGATGGGGCATTGATAGTTGAGGTATAGACTCTAATACCTAAGTTGGTTTGTAGTCGTTTAAGTTTATAGATTTTATTATCAAAAATTCTTACTTCCGCACCTAAGCCAAGGGCTGCTTTAGTAGCGTATTCTGCTACAACACCTGCACCTATGATGACTACTTTTGAAGGTTCAACGCCAGTTATTCCTCCGAGTAGAGTACCTTTTCCATTATTGGCTGTAGATAATAATTCTGAGGCAATATGGATGGCTCCAATTCCTGCCATTTCACTCATCATTCTAACAATAGGAAAAAATCCGTTTCGATCTTTGATATAGTCCATTGCTAGCGCAATAACTCTTTTTTGTTTTAGTGTATCTAAGAATTTTGCAGAGAGTTTGGGTATATGTAATGGAGAAATAAGTACTTGATCTGGTCGAAGAAATTTTAACTCGTCTTCTTTAAGTGCTGCAATTTTAAGAATGATATCAGCACTGAATACGCGTTCCTTACTGTGCACTATTTCTGCCCCTGCTTCTGTGAAATCTAGATCAGAGATACTTGCACCTTTTCCAGTGCCTGATTCTACTAAAATATTATATCCATGGTTTGATAAAGTCCTAACGGCTTGATTGGTTAGAACAGTTCTTTTTTCTTCGAGTGAAAAATCATTGGGAATACCTAAGGTAATTCTCTTCCTACTTTGCCCCATATACAAGGTCTCAGGTTGTGGATTAAATTGAGCAGAAGCTAAGCTCTCAGGGATTCGCGTTGGTTTTTTTTCTTCACTCATATTGGGTCGGATTAATTTTCGAACAATCTACAGGTTACAAGCCTATGGTTGTTTTCCAAATGTTGAATTTTGATTACACAAAGTGGCTCTGGTAGAATTTGTTCAATGAGTTCAGGCCATTCAATGAACACATAATCATCTGATTCAAGTAATTCTTCTATCCCAATATCTAAAACTTCTTCGAGTGATTCAAGTCTGTATAAATCTAGATGATGAATAGATACGGGTTTGCCGCCTTTGTTGCCTTGATAGTTATTGATAATAGAGAAGGTAGGACTATTGACTGGGTCTTTTACATTTAAGGTTTGACATAAATGTTGAACTAAAGTGGTTTTACCAGCACCTAGATTGCCAAGGAATACAAAGGTTTTTGTTTCACCTGCAAATGAAAGGATATCCTGCGCCAAGTCAGTATAGTCAAAAATGCTAGTAATATTAAAGTCTGTAACCTTCACACTAATGGGTTAGTCATTGAGCTCAAAAATAACTTAAATTTTTAAATAAGTATAAGTCTGTGAAAGTCAGGCGATAATTTTATTTCCTGCTGTTTATTGTTTTTTCTTGAAATCTCCTCTTTTCCAGGCATCAAAGAAATTCTTCCAAGCCAAAGGACTAAAGATTTGCATTGGTGGTGTTTGCCCTATATAGTAGTAGCTGGTGGCTTGCTTTCTCAGGTAGTAATCTGCATTTTCGTTGGCATCCATTGGAAGTTCTTGAGACATCATTAGTATTTTTTCAGCCATCAGATTTTCCAAAGCTTTGGCTTGTAGTTCTGGAGTAACATCCATAGCTAAGAAATCCAAACGAGTATGATCCCTGGATGGCCATGGAAAGATAACTGCTTCTGGTAAGTTGATGGTGTCTTGAGTCATAAGTTGCACCATAGAGAATCTATTGTCCTGAATAGTATCGGGAATGATAAATTCAACAGTTTTGTATCCTACAGCAGAGAACTCCACTATATCACCTTTTCGGGCTACTAGAGAAAAGAATCCTTTAAAATCGGAGTAGGTTCCTCGGCCAGATTCTTTAATTAAAATATTGGTATAGGGTAATGGTAGGAGTTGTTCCGTTGTTCCGTCAAGTACCATTCCAGAGAACTGAACTAAGTCTTCATCAGCATTAACTTCTTGCCCAAAAACGGGTGAAAAGGCACAAATAAATAGTAACAGGGCAAAAACAACTCTCATTCTAAAGTGATTTATTCTTTTAAATATACACCTAAAAGAGTTCAAATTGATTATTTAAGTTGTACAGAGTTTGGAAAACTTAAGTACAAAAACAAAAACCCCTGATGATTCAAGGGCTTTTATTTTAATCATTATTGTACTATAGCATGTTTAATCACGTCCTTCATTTCTTTTACATAAATGAATTCAAGGTTTTTAAGATATTCCTGAGGAATTTCATCTACATGCTTCTGATTATCTGCACAGAGCAAAATCTTTTTGATCCCTGACCTCTTAGCAGCTAAAATTTTCTCTTTGATTCCACCTACTGGGAGTACCTTTCCTCTAAGTGTGATTTCACCAGTCATAGCAAGATAAGGTGTGACATGTTTACCAGAAAGGGCAGAACAAAGTGCGGATAACATGGTTACTCCAGCCGATGGTCCATCCTTAGGGATAGCTCCTTCGGGAACGTGAATATGAATATCGTTCTTTTCAAATGTTGCTTTATCTATACCTAATGCCTTGTGGTTTGCTTTGATAAACGTCAAAGCAGTAGAGGCAGATTCTTTCATGACATTCCCTAGATTCCCTGTAAGTTTCAATGCTCCTTTACCAGGAGTCAATACAGATTCTATGAAAAGGATATCACCACCTGTACTTGTCCATGCTAATCCCACTGCAACCCCAGGTACTTTAGGTGTTTTATAGGAATCCTTATTAAAAATTCTAGGACCTAGAATGTCTTCTACATCTTGATTCGACAAGGTAGGATTATAAGACTCTTCCATTGCAATGTTCTTTGCTACATGCCTTGCAACAGATCCGAGTTTACGGTTGAGTGTTCTTACACCTGATTCCCGCGTATAATTTTCAATTAAGAAGGTCAAAGGACCGTTGTTCAATCGAAGATCTTTTTTCTTAATTCCGTGTTCTTCTATTTGCTTAGGAAGTAAATGTTTCTTTGCTATATCAATCTTCTCTTCTGTTGAATATCCATCCACATGAATAATCTCCATACGATCTCTCAAGGCTGGTTGAATAGAAGATAATGAATTAGCTGTAGCTATGAACATGACTTTTGAAAGGTCATACTCTAGCTCTAGGTAGTTGTCATAGAAGGTGGTATTCTGTTCTGGATCCAATACTTCTAATAGTGCCGAAGACGGATCACCTCTATGATTTGCTCCTACCTTGTCAATTTCATCCAATATAAATACCGGATTATCTGATCCCGCTTTTTTGATCGATTGAATGACTCTACCAGGCATAGCACCAATGTATGTCTTTCTGTGTCCTCTTACTTCAGACTCATCGTGTAGACCACCTAAAGACATTCTAATAAACTTGCGACCTATCGCATTCGAAATAGACTTACCAAGTGATGTTTTACCTACTCCTGGAGGACCTACTAAGCAAAGAATAGGCGCTTTCATATCTCCTTTCAGTTTTAGCACTGCTAGGTGTTCTAATATTCGCTTCTTTACTTTTTCTAGACCATGGTGTTCTTTATCTAAGACCTTTCTGACTTTTTTGAGATCAAAATTATCTTCGGTAGTCTCTCCCCAAGGTAATTCAAGCATTAATTCCAAGTAATTTAATTGAATGGAATACTCTGCTATCTGTGGGTTGATTCTAGATAATTTATTAATGCTATTATTGAATGATTTAGCAACTTCTTCGTTCCATTGTTTAGACTTAGCTTTCAGCTTAAGCTTATTGATCTCCTGATCTTGTGGATTCTGTCCAAGTTCTTCTTGAATCGTCTTAAGCTGTTGATTCAAAAAGTAGTCTCTTTGTTGCTTTTCAATATCTGTCCGAACCTTACTTTCAATCTTGTTTTTAAGCTCAAGCAGTTTTAACTCAGCATCCATCATTAAGATGATACGCTCCGCTTTGATACTTAACTCATCTATCTCCAGTAACTCTTGTTTTTTCTTGATGTTAATAGCCAAGTTGGATGAGATGAAATTGAGTAAGAAGCTTTTGGAGCTTATGTTTTTCAACATAACAATAGCTTCTGAAGGGATATTTGGAGAGAGTTCTATGATTTCTTTCCCTTTATCCATAATACTAGAGATCAAAGCTTCGAACTCTAAGTTGTTATCCGGATCTTGGTATCGCAGTACTTCTACTTTACCAATCATAAATGGATCATTTTGAGTCAGCTCTAGTAGCTCAAATCTCTTTCTCCCTTGTAGGATAGCAGTTGTTGATCCATCAGGCATCTTGATGAGCTTAATGATTCTTGCTATGGTACCTCTTTTGAAAATGTCTTCAAAAGCTGGATCCTCCATCTCTGTATCTTTTTGAGATACAACTCCGATGATTCTATTATTCTTATAGGCGTGGTTGATTGCCTTGATCGATTTATCTCGGCCAACCATGATGGGTATCATGTTACCTGGAAAGAGCACTGTATTTTTTAGTGCTAGAATAGGCATGCTATCTAGGGGGTATTCCTCCGTAATATTATCCTCTTCTTCTTCCTCTACTGAAATAAGGGGCATGAATTCTCCTTCCTCCTCGAAATTTTGCATAGAAAATAATTCTTCAAAACTATTCATATGATTGCAAAGCTTAAGTGTGATTATCTACTAGTCTTGTTTTTTAAAACAACATTCTAACTATATCAAATTGAATGCCATAGTTTGTATAGTCAAATTTGCGGAAATAAAGTCTTAGAAACTGACAGATTCCGATCATTTGATATGAAATACCAATTGAAATGTGACAAAAAGTCAGATTAGCAGCAAAAAGTATCTATTAATATGTCGCCTAGCGTTTGTTTAGGCTTGTACAACTGCTTCGGGAACATTCGCCTCTTCTTCCTTTTCGATATCTTTTTCCACTTTTAGGTTGTCGATAATGAAGAGTTGTCGTTTAGGTGTATTCTTACCCATGTAATATTCTAGCAGTGTTTCAATATCTGTTTCCTTATTCAGGATGACAGGTTCCAGTTTAATATTTTCATTAATGAAGTCTTTGAACTCAGATGGAGATATTTCCCCTAAACCTTTGAATCGAGTGATCTCTGGTTTACCTCTTAGTTCATTGATAGCCATTTGCCTTTCTTCATCTGAATAGCAATAGATGGTTTTCTGTTTATTCCGAACTCTAAACAAGGGGGTTTCTAGAATAAACAAGTGCCCATTTCTTACTAGATCTGGAAAGAACTGAAGGAAGAAGGTCAGCAATAATAGTCGAATGTGCATACCATCCACATCAGCATCTGTAGCGATAACAACCTGATTATACCTCAAATCATCCAAAGAATCTTCAATATTTAAAGCATGTTGTAGCAAGTTGAACTCTTCATTTTGATAAACTATTTTCTTAGTCAATCCGAAGCAATTGAGTGGTTTACCTCTGAGGCTGAATACGGCTTGGGTCATTACGTCCCTAGCTTTTGTGATCGAGCCACTTGCTGAGTCTCCCTCTGTGATAAAGATGGTGGTTGATTTTAAGTCTTGGTCAGAATATTTTCTGCTAGACTTATTATAATGAATTCGGCAATCTCTCAGTTTTTTGTTGTGCAGATTGGCCTTTTTAGCTCTTTGGTTAGCTAGTTTTTTAACCCCTGCAATTTCTTTTCTTTCTCGCTCAGATTGAATGATACGCTTTTGAATGGCTTGAGCTACTTCTGGATTCTTATGTAAGAAATTGTCTAGTTCTCGACCAAGGAAATCTGAGAAAAAAGCACGGACACTTGGACCTTTCGGTCCCATATCTGTGGAGCCCAATTTAGTTTTAGTCTGGGATTCAAAAACGGGTTCCTCTACTCGTACACTTACAGCAGCTATAATAGAAGCTCGAATATCTTTAGGGTCATAATTTTTACCGTAAAAGTCTCGAATCGTTTTGACCAATGCTTCTTTGAACGCATTTAAGTGTGTTCCACCTTGTGTTGTATTTTGTCCATTGACAAAGGAATAATATTGTTCCCCATATTGGTTACCGTGAGTGATAGCTATTTCAATGTCATCCCCTTTCAAATGGATAATAGGGTATCTATTGGTTTCCTCGTTTGTTTTATTGTTCAGAAGGTCTAATAGACCATTTTTAGAGACAAGTGTTTTCTTGTTAAAAACAAGACGTAGTCCCGCATTCAGGTAGGCATAATTCCACAGCATGTTCTCGACATAGTCGTTGCGGAATTTATAATTTTTAAAAATTTCGCCGTCTGGTTTGAAGACTGTAAGCGTACCATTCGTTTCACTAGAGGCACCAATTTTGTGGTCGTTGATGAGCTCTCCTTGATTGAATTCGGCCTTTTTAGTTTTGCCATCTCGATATGCTTGAACCAAAAAGTAATTAGATAAGGCATTCACCGCTTTAGTACCAACTCCATTTAGACCTACAGACTTTTTGAATGCTTTGGAGTCGTATTTACCACCTGTATTGATCTTGGATACACAGTCAATGACTTTTCCCAGTGGAATACCACGTCCATAATCTCTAACTTGAATTTCGTCCTCTGTGATGGAAATTTCTATTTTTTTTCCAAAACCCATCACGTACTCATCTATGGAATTATCTAGAATCTCTTTAAGTAAAATATATATACCATCATCTGGAGCAGAGCCATCTCCTAGCTTACCAATATACATTCCGGGGCGAATGCGAATATGTTCTTTCCAATCCAGGGAACGGATATTATCCTCGGTATAATTTACATTACTCATACTACACGTATTATTCTATGGAATAAATGGATGTTTAGGCTTTATTGCGTATCAAATTTAATAAATTGGGTTGCTCAACTTAAAACATTTGCCTTAAAGTATTAAAGCTGGGTATTAAAAACAAATTGTTTTAAAAAATAATTCGTTTCAAGTCTTATTTGATGAAGGGTTTATTTAAGCAGGTTGATATTACCTCAATTGTTTTCATGCGTATTGTATATGGCTTGCTCGCCTTTGGTGAATTGATGGGTATGTATGTATATTATCACTTGACCAAGGATACATTTAATCCAGCAGCTTTTCACTTTACATATTACGGTTTGGAGTGGGTAAAACCACTGCCTGAACCTTTTATATCTATGGTTTTTATCCTAGGGTTGATTGCGGCATTGTGTGTGGCCTTGGGGAAATTTTACCGAGTAGCCTGCATAGTGACTGGTTTAATTTTAATGTATGCCTTTTGCATGGAGGAGACCTTATATCTAAATCATGGATATTTGATGACATGCCTTGCTTTTATTTTGGCCTTTTTTCCTATGAATAGGTCTTTCTCATTGGATGTTTTGAAGCGACCTGAAAGGCGTTTGACACGTGTACCGGTCTATTATCAATTTATACTAGCTTTCTTAATGGGGGTAGTATATTTCTATGGGGGAATTGCCAAGATGAATCCGGATTGGATAAGAGCTCAGCCTTTACTGATTTGGATGGAGTACAAAAAGAATTTGTTTTTGATTGGTCCAATCATTCAAAAAGATATAGTAGCCTGGGTGATGTCTATTGGTGGCTTAGCCTTTGATTTATCCGCAGCTTTCTTACTAATGTTCAAAAGAACACGAAAGTTGGGTATGGGATTGGCAATAAGTTTTCATTTAATCAATGTACTTATATTCAATATTGGGGCATTTCCTTGGTTGTCACTTGCCTTGTCACTGATGTTTTTCCCTTCGACTTTACTACCCAATTTCTTCCATTGGCTCGATCGAAAAGTTCCTATTTGGGCTAGACAGCGAGCTCGCTATCGAAATTACTTTGGAACCGATCAGCGGGAGATGCCTATTTCACCACGTTTGAATAGGCAAATGCGTGTATGTTTAATCCTATTGGTAGGGTTTAACTTACTGATGCCTTTGAGGCATCATCTGTATACAGGCAACGTGAATTGGACAGAAGAAGGCCATAAATTTTCTTGGCGAATGATGTTGCGTAATAAATCTGGGGTAGGCTCTTTTGTTATAAAAGATGAGAGTGGTGAAATCATTGACACCGAAGATGGTAGAGAATATTTAACTAAAAGGCAGCGGTTTAAGATGTTGGGTCAGCCGGATATGATTCTTCAATTTGCTCAGTTTTTAGGGGATAAGTATGAAGCGGAAGGACATGGACAGGTGAGTGTTCATGCAGACATCAAAGTACGTCTTAATGGAAATTCATTTCAACGATTTATTGATAAGGAAGTTGATTTAAGAGCAGTTAAGTGGCATCCTTTTCAGTCACAGGAATGGATACTGCCTTTTGAATACGATTATTAATGCTTAATAGAAAATACATCTAGTGCAAATTGATCTGTACTCATTTGTTTAGGTAGTAGCGAATGATTATTTCTGTAGTATCTCAAGGGTTGACCTGAAAACCGTTTGAATAACCTAGTTGTAATGATTCCCTCTGCTTGAATGGCTTGTCCTCTTTTACTACTGCTAGGTAGGAACGAAATCATTTTGCCATGACTAAAAAAGAAGAAGTCTACCGCTAGTAGGTGGCCAGTATCATCTTTTAATGCAAAGACTTGACCCAATTGTCTTTGTTGGGCATTATAGAACAAGCGCATTAAGGCAAATTTATCTGATTTTTTAAGCTTATGGATGCTTGCCATAGCCTCTGAGGCCTCCTCTATTTTTATACTATTTAATAAGTATTTATCCAATTCAATATTGTGCTCCAATGCTTGCAAGTCAGGATGTAGATTATTCAGGACCTTGGTATAATTTGGGGACAGGTCTACTGTGATTAATTCCTGTTTGTTTACTTGAGGTGTTCTGAATGAAACATCTTGCGGTTTAAAGAATGCCTGCTGAATATTCAACTTCTTGACTTGTTTCATAGCTAGCTCTAGAAATGCATCTACTCTTTTATGGGAGAGTGCATTAACTGTATACAACTGGTAGAAGGGTAAAAGATTAGGA
>CAJXMP010000038.1 GCA_913056515.1 uncultured Lewinella sp. | reverse complement strand
ATAGTTCCTAGGGAAATACCAAGAGCACCAACATAAGCTGAGATTGATCCTCCACCAGGTGCTGGACTTTCGGAAGCAGTCTCGTTTGCAAATGCTTTTAGGTCCATTTCTAAAAGTGGATCTCTTTGGTCATTGGCTAAAACATATTCTATGATCTTTTTTTCTGGATCAAATGGTCCAAGTTCATCTAGTCCAAGAGATTTTACAGCAATTTTGATGATTTCTGATTCAGCTACTCCGACTGACCGTTTTTGCTTGCGTAAGAAGTATTTACCAGCATCTATCATCACTTTTAGTGGCACGAGACCAACCAGTTCAGAGCCTGTAACTCGCATTCCTCTCTCGGTTGCAGAGGTATTAACTGCTTCAAAGGCTTCATGTAAGCTTGTGATACTGATATTGGTTAGATTCATGGAAATTTGAGCAATACCATATTCTTCAATGTACCATCCTATTCCTTTTACTGCCTTGAGTTTTCCTGGTTGTCTAAGGGGATTTCCTTGTTCATCTTTGAGTATTTTCCCATTTACTTTTCCTCCTTCTCTTTTTACTCGTCCTGCTTCTCGCACATCAAAAGCTACTGAATTGGCTCTTCTAACAGAGGTTGTGTTTAGGTTGATGTTATACGCCACTAAGAAATCTCTGGCTCCAATAGCAGTGGCTCCAGATTTTGCATTGAATTGAGCCGGCCCATAATCGGGTTTCCATGCTGGATTAGCTAATTTTTCTTGAAGGGCTTCATATTCACCTGCACGCACCGTAGCAAGGTTTTGCCACTCGGGCTTGGTGGCAGCATTTTCATACATGTAAAAGGGAATATCAGTGCTTTCGCCCACCATTTTACCTAATTTGTGGGCATATTCTACTACCTCGTCCATGGAGATATTCGCAATCGGGATAAGCGGACAAACATCTGTTGCGCCCATTCTTGGGTGTTCACCTTTATGCTTGGACATATCAATCAATTCTGCCGCTTTTTTGATGGCTTTTGCTGCAGCTTCAATGACAGGCTGAGGCTCTCCTACAAATGTGACCACTGTTCTATTAGTGGCTTTACCAGGATCTACATCCAGTAATTTCACACCTTCGACAGTTTGAATTTCAGCAGTAATCTGATCGATGATTTTCATATCGCGCCCTTCGCTAAAGTTAGGTACGCATTCAATAAGTTGTTTACCGTTCATATCCTTGTTTTGGCTTTATATATACATGGCGAAAATAGATATTACCTGTATAATGAAAAAGGGATGAAGCAGTTATTTACGGCTTATCCCTTTTATTTAATTTTTACTCAAATATTTTTGGATTAATCTGCATACATAGCATCGATTTGCGCTTTGTATTTACCGCGGATAACACGTCTTTTAAGTTTCATCGTAGGCGTTAATTCTCCTTCTGAGCCATCCGCTTTGATTGGATCCCAAGTATCATTAATCAAGGTGAATTTTTTGATTTGCTCAATCTTGGAGAAGTTTGGATTGTACTCATTTACAATACGTTGGTACTTATCTAGTACTTGTTCATGTTGCAGCATCTCCTCCATGGAAGTCCAGGTTAAATCCTTGTGTTCACACCAATCTCTGAGCGCTTCTTCGGCTGGAAGAATGATAGCTGATACGAATTTTTTACTTTCACCAACTACCATAATTTGCTCTACTAAGAAATTCTCTTTTAATTTACTTTCGATAGGTGCAGGGGCAACATACTTACCTCCGGATGTTTTTAGAAGTTCCTTCTTACGGTCGGTAATTTTAAGGTATTTATGTCCACTTGGACCGTCTAATAGTTTACCAATATCACCGGTTTTAAGCCAGCGTTTACCGTCCTCTTCTAGGATGACCTCAGCTGTTTTCTCCGGTTGTTTATAATAGCCCATCATAATATTCTTACCTGCGGCTAATATTTCACCTTCGCCTGGTCCATAGGCATCTTCTTCTGTAATTCTGACTTCAACACTTGCGAGAGGTATACCTACAGATCCTAAGAGCGCTTTGTCATTGGTAAAGTAATTTACGGAGATACCTGGAGCAGATTCTGTAAGGCCATAGGCTTCACGGATAGGTATACCTGCTGCTGAGAATATTCTAGCCATTTTAACAGGACATGGTGCTGCACCCGTTACTATCCCTCTAACTTCACCGCCTAAGGCTTCACGCCATTTACTATAGATGAGCTTATCTGCTATTTTGAACTTAAGCCCATTCAAGCCTGTAGGTTTATACTGATAATCATAATTATCAGCTTGCTTCAAGGCCCAAAAGAATAGGTTCTTTTTGACTCCTGTAAGTTCAAGGCCTTTGTTGTATATTTTCTCGTATACTTTCTCTAGTAATCTTGGTACTGAGGTGAAGAAATGTGGTTTAACATCTTTTATTGCACCTTCATCTCCTCCCAGATTATCTACCGATGTAAAATAGACCGTAAAACAATTGTCTATATAGGTATAAATGGCTGTACGCTCAAATATGTGACAAACCGGAAGAAAAGAAAGTACTCTGGATTCCTTTCCAATCGGCCATAGTGGCTTAAGGTCCGTTACATTCGAAATAATGTTTTTATGCGATAGCATAACCCCTTTAGGATTTCCTGTGGTACCTGAGGTGTAGATGATAGTCGCTAGATCATCTTCTTTTACTGCATCTTTACGTTTGTTGACTTCTTCTTGACCCTCATCAGAGAATATACTCTCCCAGAAAGGTGCTTGATCATTTTGATCAAATGCATAGATGTTTTTAAGGCTGCTTACTTTGGATTGAGCGCTTTTTACTTTATCTACAAGGTCATCTTTCCCGCAAAAGCAAACTTTTACCTCAGCTTCATTGAAGATATATTCATATTCACCTATGCTGATGGTAGGATATACCGGAACATTAATTGCACCAATTTGCTGGATGGCAATGTCTAGGATCACCCACTCAGGTCGGTTGACATAAGTGACCATGGCAATTTTGTCCCCTGGCTCTACTCCTAAACCAATGAGTCCTCGACTGACTTTATTAGCTGTTTCAATGATTTGTTCTGTACTGTAGGGAATCCACTTTTCCCCTACTTTAGTGTTTAATGTATTTTGAAGTGGATGTTTTGCTTGTTGCAAATAGATGAAGTCAAATAATCTGGTTGCTGTATTCATAATAATGGATGCGTTTCAAAATCTGTCCTACAATATAACAGAAAATTAAAAAGAATTTTTATGCTTGTTCTTCACTTCGGTCAATGATGGTAAGAAATCCATCCTTACTGAGATAACCTAGGTCACCTGTTGACAACCAGTCTTCCTTCATAGTAAAGCTGGGTTGTTCGTCTATTCCAGCAAAATAGGCACGCATTACTGATGGGCCTTTGATGAAAATTTCACCAATTCCTTTGATATTAGGTTCTTCAATTTTGACTTTTAGATTTGGGATGATTTGTCCACTCGTTTTTGCTCTATAAGTATCCTGCGTATGCCCATTTAAGCTTACCAATGCTGTTGCTTCTGTTAATCCATATCCTTCTTTTATTTCAATACCAGCTAGGTAGAAAAACTTGGCTGCAAGTGAATTTAATGGAGAACCAATAACATAAATGGCTTTTAACTTATTTCCCAGCTTTTTTCTCCATTGTCGGAAAAGGAATAAGTTGATTACGCGGATTCGAAACCAATCGGAGAAACTCAAATTAAAATTGTCAAGGTTTTTACCACAAATTTTTAGGGCAGTGCGAATTTGTTTTTTGGCTTGGCTTGATAGGGCTTCATTATCGGTAAGCTTTTTCATAAAGTTTAGACATTCCTCCGTAGACATACTCAGGAAATGTGGTTTTATCCTTTTGGTAGCAAAGTAGAAATTTTCTTCTCCGCTTTGGAAAAAGGTACTTGCGCCACATAAAACGAGGGCTGTAATGACTACTCGTTCAAAGGAATGTGCAATATGAGTAATGGACAAGTGTCGATGTTCCTCAGAGAGTGGGCTCAATGTCAAAAATGCTTTTGCATTCTCTAAGATGTTTTTGTGTGATAGTAAAATGCCTTTTGGTTTGGAGGTAGTGCCACGCGTATACAATAGAAAGGCTAAATCGTCTTCGTGGATAACTCCCTTAAGTGATTCTAAAGTGATTAGTGATTCTGGACTGGGGTTGTTGAATAGGTAATGATTCTCTGGAGAAACAAATTGTTTATCGAAATTGAATATGTACTTCAAGCTAGAAATTTGTTCCTGAAAACGTTCTATATATTTCAAGGTTTCCAGATGGAAAACAAAGCAGCATTTGGATTGTGTAGTTTTGAGTTGTTCAATGGTTTCATCTAAATGATCTGGATGGGTTTCTATGGGTACGATGATGCCCCCAGCAGAGGAAATTGCTAATTCGACAATGATCCACCAACTATCAGTGGTGTTCCCAAATAGACAAACATAATCTCCTTTTTTTAGGCCATGATCGATTAGATTGCATGCCATGTTATTGACCAACGATTGGATGGTCTGAGCATGAAAGGTTATTTTTTTCCCTGCCTTGAGGTGTCCCAGTGCATGCTTATTTGGAAAAAAGTGTTGCTGAACATTGAAGATATCAAAGTATCTAAGGGCTTGCATGATTTCGCAGTTAATATAGACTACTTAAAATACAATATTATTCTAGGATGGCATAGCTGAAGGATTGAATTCGATTCGCTTTATTTCTTACTTATGGCATAATATTGGACAAAGTGCATGGAATTGCAGCAGTATTTTGTGTTTTTATCAATAAAATAATAGATTGCTTTGGTTCGAAAAAACCAAAAAAAATAGCGACATTGCTATAAATTTATTCTTACTGTTTTGGATATGTCGACATATCAGGTCAAACTTCACATTATGAACCAATTTTTCCAAGAAAAAACTTTTGCTAAGTACTTTTTGCTATTGGGTTTCGGCTTCTTTTTTTCCGCTACATCATTCGCAGCAGATAATGAAGAGCTAATATTAGCTGATTCATGTACTTACACCATAAATTTGTATGATTCTTTTGGTGATGGATGGAATGGTAACTCTATGAGTGTCACATCAGGGAGTACAACAATCCCATTAACCATAAATTCAGGCAGTTTTCTAACCTATTCATTTACAGTAATACCTGGAGATGAAATAATATTGGAATATTTTCAAACGGGTTCATGGAATAATGAAGTTTCATTTGAATTACTGGATTCAGAAGGTACACAAGTGTATTTTGGTGGACCAGGGCCATTTAATGGAATTCATTATGAAGGTGAGGCTGTTTGTCCGGATTGTCCAGTAATTAGTTTTAGTTCAATTACTACAGAAGCATTAATTGATAGTGTTTTTATTAGTTGGGATCCTACTGGCGCAGCATCTTATGTAATAGAATATGGCCCAGTTGGGTTTACTTTAGGTGAAGGAGATTTAGCAGCTACTTTAGATAATTTTATTGGTATCTCTCCTTTAATGGACGATACGGCATATGAATACTACATTTATGGCGATTGTTTAGATGATGGATTTTCAAACATTGTAGGGCCTATTGGATTCATAACTTTACCAGCATGTCCTGAAGTAGATATTAATTCAATCTCAACAGAAGCATTTGTAGATAGTGTCTTTATTAATTGGAATCCGACATTAGCTGCTAGTTCTTATGTTGTTGAGTATGGTCCAGCAGGCTTCCCATTAGGATATGGAGCAACAGTAAGTACAGCAAATTCTGAAATAGGTATATCGCCGCTTAATTCTGGTCTTGCATACGAGTATTACTTGTATGTAGATTGTGATGCAGATGGGTATTCAGATACTCTTGGTCCAATTGATTTTGTGACGGATTATGATTTGTCTGGAGGAGGAGGAACATGCGACTATACCTTGTATTTATATGATTCTTTTGGTGATGGTTGGAATGGTGCTTCTATCACATTGGAGTCGGGAGGAGTAACTAATACTTACACGATTTCTTCAGGCTCAAGTGCTACATATACGTATACAGCTAATAGCAATAGTGTAGTCAATATTTCATATTCCTCAGGATCTTGGGAAAGCGAAGTCACTTATGTTATCGAGGATGAATTTGGTAATGTTATTCTAGAAAATGGACCTTACCCTCCGGTAGGGCAGAATATATTTACTTTTGTCGCTTGTCCAAGCTGTATAGGTCCAAGTATTTTTGAACTAGATTATACGCTAGCTACTAATGCTGCCTTTGTATGGGATGCTGCTATTGACCCAGGATATTATGAATTAGAAGTTGGCCCAATTGCTTTTGTAAGAGGAACAGGTTCTACATTTGCCTATACGGATGTAACTTCTGGCGAAGTGGATGGACTAGAAGAGAATACATATTACTCAGCATATCTAACTTATTTCTGTGATGATGGAGAGGTGGGTGCTACTTTAGGACCGATCATGTTCCAAACAGGCTGGTTAGTTGATGTAGGTGTATCTGGATTCTATACTCCTTACGTAGATACTTGTGATATTGAAGGTGATTTAGTCAAGGTGGAATTGGAAAACTATGGTCAGTTACCACAAACATTGATTCCAGTGAAGTACTCCGTTAATGGTTCTGATCCAGGTATTAATTTCCCATTTGATGGATATTATACGGGTGTTATCGGCTATAATTCTAATGATGGATTTAGCTTTAATACAGTATTCGATTTCTCTGAGCCTGGGACATATATCATAAACGGTTGGACAGAGTTAGAAACGGATTCAAATCCTACGAATGATACTTTTGAATTGGTGCTTTCTACGGCTAAAATCATGCCATTAGTAGAAGATTTTGAAGATGTTGCTCTACCAGATGGATGGACTACGAGTACGTTCTTTGGTTTTTACAATCAAGGAGCACATAATAACTCTTCAGCTTGTTGGGGTGTAAACTTATATAGCCAATTTAATCCAACAGCACAACTTACAACAGATCGCTATTATCCTGTGGGTGCTAATGATACGCTTACATTCGAATATAGATATACCGAATGGTTTGCTGGTACGAATGCGTTTGACATTGGTGACAACCAATTAAATGTTCAGATTTCAACGGATTGTGGAAATACTTTTGAAACGGTATACGTAATTAATGGTGATAATCATACACCAAACGTAGATTTCACACTAGCAGCTGTGCCATTAGCTGATTTTGAAGGTGAAGCCATTAATGTTCGATTCTTCGCTGAATGGAGTTTTGAAGATTATTGGTTAGACATCGATAATGTGAATATTCTGGGTTGTGCACCAACATTTGCGATGAGTCCAAGTGTAACGGGTCAATCTGGTCATATGGCGGAAGATGCGTCTATTACTTTCTCAGAACCATTATTCGGCTCAGCACCTTACACCTATGTTTGGGATGTAGATCCATTTAATAATACTCCTTCAATTGATGGACTTGGTGCAGGTTTCTACACACTAACTGTACAAGATGCTTATGGTTGTCAAGAAGTTTATCAAGTAGAAATAGACGAAATTCCTGTTAATACTACAGAAATCATCTCATTCAATAAGTTTGAAATAATGCCAAATCCAACTACTGGTGCATTATTGGTTGATATTGAGATGGCCGATGAATCAGATCTATATATAGAATTGATTGATCAAATGGGAAGAGTGCTGTTCAATCAGACCATTGAACAAGTATCTTCATACAATGAGACATTAGATTTAGAAGGTTTTGCTTCTGGTATGTACTTCTTAAGAGCTTATTCAGAAAATTCTGCATCAGCTAAGCGAGTAATCCTTAGTAAATAACCTCAATAATGTCAAAAAAGCCACAACATTGTTGTGGCTTTTTTTGTATCTACTATTGTCTTAAATTTGCGGTCAGCTTTTTGTTGATTGGTCAAAAAAATGAATTCATGAAGATTGGAGTAGTTTGTTACCCTACATTTGGAGGTTCAGGAGTTTTAGCAACAGAATTGGGATTAGGTCTTGCAAAAAAAGGCCATCAAGTTCATTTTATTACCTATCGAACGCCCTTTAGACTAACTTCTTTTCAAGAGAATGTATATTATCACGAGGTCAATGATTTAAACTATCCATTATTTGAATATGCACCTTATGAAACCACATTAGCCAGTAAAATGGTTGATGTAGTCTTACATGAAGGATTAGATATATTACATGTACATTATGCTGTCCCGCATGCTTCAGTGGCCTACATGGCTAAAAAGATTTTATTGACAAAAGGCAAGTATATACCCATAGTTACTACTCTGCATGGAACTGATATTACCCTCGTAGGTAAAGATCCAGCTATGGCTCCCGTAGTTCAATTCTCCATCAATAAATCCGATGGAGTTACAGCTGTATCACATGCCCTAAAGCAAGAAACCTTAGAGGCCTTTGATATCAAAAAGGATATTCAAGTGATACATAATTTCATTGATCTGAATCGATTCAACCGCCAGAATAAGGATCATTTTAAGCAGGCTATCGCACCTAATGGGGAGCGCATTTTTATCCATGTATCTAACTTCCGAAAGGTTAAACGTATGGAAGATGTCATCCAGATGTTTAATATCGTCCAAAATCAGATACCAGCAACATTACTCATGATTGGTGACGGTCCAGAGCGTTATAAAATGGAGGAACTTTGTAGGGAATTACAGCTATGCGAAACCATTCGATTCTTAGGTAAACAAGAAGCTGTCGAAGAGTTATTGGCTATTTCGGATGTCTTTGTAATGCCTTCTGAAAATGAAAGTTTTGGTTTAGCGGCTTTAGAGGCCATGGCTTGTGGTGTACCTGTTATTTCATCCAATGTTGGAGGTATTCCAGAAGTGAATATTGATGGAGAAACAGGTTACATTTCTGATGTTGGAGCTGTAGAGGAAATGGCTAAAAATGCTTTGGATATTTTATCTTCTGAAGAGAAGTTGGATGCTTTTCGGAAAGCTGCATTGGCTCAAGCACATCGCTTTTCATTAGAGTCTATTTTACCTAAGTATGAAGCATTCTACGCCGAGGTAATTGATAAAGAAGTTTATAAAACGACTTAAGTCTATTTTATAAACATGAATTTTCCAGTAGCTGTGGTTGGTTTGTTGAAGTTAGCATCGGAAGTAGCAAAGATGAGATAAACGCCTGTTTCTGGTCTATTCCCATTCAAATCCCTTCCATCCCAAACGGCTTGTCCACCTAAGGCGTCTAGTTCATAGACTAATTTGCCATCTATAGTGGTGATTTTTATTCTACTGTTTTCGGCTAATCCTCTTATGGCAATAGGTCCTTCATAATCCGGTCTTACGGGATTCGGGAAAACTTCTAGTTGTTGGTGGTAGACCTCTCCATCTACAGCTTCCCCTCTATATACTAAAATCCCTTTTGAAGTTCCGATATATGCTTCTCCCGTATTTGGGTCGAAGGATATGGCTTTTACCGAATTAGAAAATAAGGGACTATTATCGACATTTAAATTAAAGACTCCTTCTTCTCCTGATGGAGACTGAATAAACACCCCATTATCTGTTCCAAACCATTTTCTATTGGCACCATCAATGCCAATACAATTGATGTTCTCTGTTTCTAAAAGGTATGCACCTATATTGTCTGTTTCTCCTATTCTCAAGGATCCTTGACATCCTTGGTCTTCAAAGATTAAGCTGGAACAGTCAAATACAATAGGCCCTTCTTGCGTTCCAACCCATACATCACCCTCTTTATCTACCACAACACAATTCACATTATTGGTGGGTAAATTACTGTTGTTACTAGTTAGCACTTTGATTCGATCATCTGACGGATCTAATGGGAGCAATCCGGAGTCGTATACGATCACGCCAGATTGACCTCCAGCAGCTACAAACCACTTGTAGCCATTGGCATCTATGGTAACCTTGTTTAGGTTGAGTGCTGGGGCGGTAAAGTTCGCCCATTGGCCATCATTGGTTAGTACTGAAATGGGTTGTTCTCCCCCAAAGTTTGCGATCCAGAGGTTCAAACTATCGTCAAAAGCTATGTCAGCTACCCTCGTTCGAGTTGGATCACCTGCAATATTATTTAGACTGGAATTACTATCATCGTAATAAGTCATCACATCTTGGGTTCTATCAAAGTGCACTAGACCATCTAGATAGGAGCCGAAATAAACGTCCTTTGTTTCTGGATGGACTTCCACACAAGTGATGTCCAATAATTCAGGAATATTGGGGTAGTTATTGTTAGGATATTCAGCCCATGAATTGCCGGTATAACCCATTAAACCAGTATTATTAAATAGATAATCATAATTGACATCATAGCCGCCTCCCGCTACCCATAATTCATCCTCGTTTAGTTCAATATCAAATACGCCCGAGCCGGGAATCGTAGAAGAGAATAGATTACTACAAGTGTATGCACCCTCTTCTAGTCTTAGATACCTAAAATTATCAAAGCCATCTCCTAGCCAAATCCTTCCACTTTGATCAGCAATTGCCGTATTGTGTTGTCCAAAGCAATTTTGAGCATCTTGACTAATATCTTCAAATGCTTGACCAACTTCTTTACGGAAAAGCGGACCCTCGCAATAATCTCCGGGGCACCCTAGGTGGGTAAGCAATTGTCCATAATCACTATTTAAATAAAGAGGAAAGTAAATTTCATCTGTGAGTTCAATGGTAAAGTTAGATCCATCATACTTAAATACATGATGATCTGCTCCAAAGTAAAGTTCATTATTAAATTCTACCACGCAAAAACTCTCATATTCAGTTGGGATATCAGTATGCTCTAGGTAGGTCCAAGTAGTGAAATTATCTAGGTTGATATCGTCTATTTGAGTGAAAAAGATACCTTCAGATGTTGATGTGTAATAGTGGTTATTCCAAATGGTGGCATCATACACTTCAAGGTCTGTCTTTCTAGCATTGAAGGTGAATTCCTCCTTAATAACATCAAATCTAGAAAGTCCGAAGTTCCCTGATATAAGGATGCCTCCATTCGTATCGGTGCTGACCGAGTTTACCACTTTTACACCTTGTGTGAAGTTGTAGTTTTTAAGGTCTAGATTGGACCGAATACCATTTGGACCTATAATATCTATGACCAAAGATTCATAGATCAAAACTAGGGATTCTGATACTTCTTCATAAATACAGAACAAAATATCCGTATCACTTAGCCCGTCAACTCTGCTGAGCCTGCGCCTGTCGAAGAGGTTATCCTTATCAATGATGATTAATCCAAGATTAGATGCGTAGTATATTTGATTATCATCTTGTGTGACTTGATCTCCATAGTTATATGGGATAATCGCTTTCCATTCACCTATACGCAGATCGTTCCCTTGTCCTTGGACAGCCATAGACAATAGTACAAAAGAACAAGCTAACAGTAAGTGAATGGATGATTTCATCATTGTTTTATTATTTGGAAAGTATAATTTGAATAACTATTGTATGTTGGTTGAAGTTTAAGTCTTATTTATAAATCGTGTTATTTTCTAAATATTCGAAAACGGGCTCAGAAACTAAATAACGCACGGATCGGCCTTCCTTTATCTGACGACGAATAAAAGATGCCGATATGTCCAAAAGTGGCCCAGTACTGACGGTTAGGTCAATTGAAGGAACATCTGGTTTTTTAATTTCTGTTCCTGGTCGAGCATAGGCGATAATAGGATACTCTCGACAAAGAAATTCAGCATTTTTCCACTTGTGTAAGGTCTGAACATTATCTGCACCCATGATTAATTTAAACTGGTGCTGGGGATACTTTTCTCGTAAGAAAATTAATGTATCAGAGGTGTAAGAGGGTTTTGGAAGGTTGAATTCGATGGTCGACGAGCGAAGCTTAGGATTGTCCTCAATGGCAATATTGACTAAATGTAATCTATCATAGTCTGGAGCCAAGGTATCTTTCTTTTTGAATGGGCTATGTGGACTGATGACGAACCATACTTCATCCAATGCCTGATTTTCTAAAATATGATTGGCTATTATAAGATGACCAACATGTATTGGATTGAAAGAACCAAAGAATAAACCTACTTGCATGGTAAACGATTTGAACACAAGTTAAGTATTTCTTTATTCCTGTCTGACGGTAATCAACCAATTATTGTCCTCCAGTATGAGGTCAAAGGTATCTCGGTATATTTCCTTAAAGGTTAAATCTCTAATTAGTGTGTAGCAGGTGGCTTGATTTTGCTTTTCTACGCATTCAATGTTTAGTATTTCACTGACTGTAATTAAAGAGTCTTTGGGTAAGCCATTACCATATGAAGCTAATAAATCAAGGAATTGTTGAGCTTCAGGACTTGCAATAGATTTAGCTTGTTCTAGCTCATAAGCATCTAATAAGCTTTGCCAAGCTTGAACAACTTCTTTAGGGTTTTGACCAGCAAAAGAAGTAGTTGATGCGGATGATTGATTGGAATGTTGCTCTTCAGCAGGGTTGCAGGAGCATAACAAGAGTATAAAAAATGGCAAAAAGAAATTTTGAATATTCATAATGGCGTTTTATGAATATTCAAAAAATACTTCAATAATTAAAAGGCTGTGGAGGTATTCCTACTAAAAATTAGTTGCCTTCATCCAAAATAGTATACACAGCAGGATTAGCTGATACAAAAGAATAGTACAAGGAATCTTCTGGGCTATCCTCTGCTTTTTGAGCATATAATCTTACATGGTCATTCCAGGATAATTGCATTTGACTCAATTGATAATTTGCATCACATTCTGACATGATTTCGGTATGACTAGTATCCCAAGAAACATTTAGGCTTAAATGACCTGGAGGAACGCTACAAATAATGGCAGATGGTCTGATTGTTTGAATGAATACTTCTTTGTTTTCTAAGCAGTTGATATGTTCTTGGCTGCATGCACTAAACAGAATACCAAAAGCTATTGCTAATAACTTAAAGTTTCGCATTTATTTGGTTTTGATTGGGTGATAGATAAATACTTGATTAAAGGTATTTTTTACTTTATAAAGCAAATGTATATACCTATTTACTAGTAATTTATCACCCAGCCGATAAAACCAATTATCCGTTCCAGATCTGAACTAAATGTAGGGTAAAAGACGAAAAATTAGTCCTCTATTTTAAAGGAGGGAGGATTGTCTCTTAGAAACTCGTAATAAACACGATCTCTTTCTGAATTTTCCGCATTATCTTCTTTTTCTGCTAAGTTCGAATTCCAAGATTCTTCTAAAAGATTGATATGATCAAAAGCAGCACACTCTGACATAATTGTGTATGTAGTATCCCAGGAAGGGACTACATGGAATCCATTATCTGGTGTTTTACAGATTTGTGCTCTCGGAGTGATCGTTTGTAATTGAACTTCCTTCGATTCAAGGCATTTGATGGAGTCGGAATTACAGGAGTATAATCCGATGCATGCAATAATTGCAATAGAGATAAAAGGGGTCTTCATAATAAGTAGTAAGTAGGGTTAGTTTAGTCAAGAAATTAATTAGGGGATATGCTTGATTTCTTTACTAACGCAAAAGTAATTTTCTTATTATTTGAAGACTATTTTATTCAAAAATGTAACAAAACTTTAAATGTTTTCATGCTAAAGAGAAGTTTCTTTGGATAGAGGTGGAATCTATAAAACAAAAAAGGGAAATCAATTTGATTTCCCTTTTTAAAAATGTTATCAAACACTTAACATGACGGGCATGACGAGCATTAATATACTTTCATCGTCTGCTTCCTCTGCTGGAAGGAGTATTCCGGCAGTAGTTGGAGAGCTTAATTCCATTTTTATTTCATCCGTTTCTAAAACGCCAAGCATCTCAATCAGGAATTTGGCATTGAAACCAATGGTCAGAGATTCTCCTGCATAAGAACAGTTTAATTTTTCAGCTGCTTCATTAGAAAAGTCTAAATCTTGCGCAGAGATATTCATGGACTCGTTATCTATGTTTAGTACAACTTGATTCGTTGTTTTATTAGCATAGATAGCGATACGCTTCAAAGAATTTTGAAGGTCTTGTCTATTTGCGTTTAAGCTATTTGGATTGTTTTGAGGAATAACGGCCCTGTAATTTGGATAGTTTTCATCAATCAATCTACAGCTCAACTTCAGATTGTCTGATTCAAAAAATACATTGGACCCATTATATTTCAATTCAATCTGATCGGAATGATTTACAATACCCTTCAAAAGATTCAAAGCTTTTTTAGGCACTATGAAAGAGGCATCAGAGGAGATGTCTAATTCTTTGAACGAGTATTTAACTAATTTGTGTGCATCAGTGGCAACTAGTGTTAATTCCCCATTTTCTAATTGGAAATAAACGCCCGTCATAGCAGGTCTTAATTCATCTGAACTCGTAGCAAAAATGGTTTTATTGATGCCTTGAGTGAGTTTATGCCCGGAAATGGTTAATGATGCAGCACCATCTGCTTCTGGTATAGTTGGAAATTCTTCCCCGTTTTCTCCTGCTAACTTATACTTACCATAGGAGGAAGTGATTTCGATATTAAAATTACTGTCATCAACTTCAACGGTAATAGGTTGCTGCGGTAAAGCTTTTAGTGTTTCTAAAAGAATTTTTGCAGGTACTGCTACAGAACCATCTTTATCAGCCTGAACCTCCATTTGAGTCGTAATGGCTGTTTCAAGGTCTGTTGCTGTAATAATCAGCATAGATCCCTTGATGGTAAAAAGAAAATCTTCTAATATAGGTAATACTGGATTTGAGCCAATTGCACCACCAGTAACTTGTAGCTTTTTAAGTAGATCAGACGAAGAAACGCTAAATCTCATACTTGGTTATTTTTTAATGATAACAGTTATGTCTGCTAAAAATACAAATTTAAGATAAAGCTTGAATTGGTGGGCCTATTTTTCTTAACATTTTGTGGATAAAACAAGCAAATAATCTCAATTATCCTAAATTTGTCCTATTAAGCCCTTATGGGTTATTTTTATTTGTTAATGCTTGGAATCCAGAATCTGACGGATATGAAACGTGTGAATAGGAAGCAGCCTCCTATAATCCAGCAAGTTGATAATATTGTTCTTCCAAAAGTGCAAGCTTACGCACTAGATAATGGCATACCAGTATATGCTTTGACTTCGGGTACCCAAGAGGTACTTAAACTGGAGTTGGTTTTTGATGCGGGACGACCGAAAGAAGTGAAGAAAGGAGTATCTCGTGCGACTATGGATATGCTCAAAGAAGGAACAAGTACCCGCTTAAATAAAGAGATTTCTGCACAAGTAGATTACTTTGGCACTTATATAGGAACACAGTTTAATTTAGATAATAATACTATTGGATTTTACTGCCTCAAGAAGTATTTCAAGGCCTTATTACCCATATTGGCTGATATTATTTTTGATCCTATTTTTCCAGAAGAAGAGTTAAATGCTTGGCGGGATAATTCAAAGCAAAAACTGAAAGTAGACTTGGAGCGCAGTGATGTAGTTGCTTATCGTGTCCTTACAGAACAAATATTCGGTGCTAATCATGCCTATGGGTATAATAGTTCAACTCAGGTTTTTGATGCCATAAAAAGAGCTGACCTGGTAAAACATTATAAGCGAAATTATACCGCATCGAATTGTAAGATTTTCTTGACAGGTAAGGTAGATGATGGTGTAGTCAATCTTGTAAATCAACACTTTGGAAAGCCTTTTGGAATGAACACAAAGGCAAATGATGTATTGTCCTGGGTTCCAAAACCACCACAGGTGTCTAAAATAAACATGAAAGCTGAGCTGCAATCTTCCGTAAGAATGGGCATGCGGCTATTTAATAAAGCGCATGAAGATTACAAGGATCTTTATGTAATGAATCAATTATTTGGAGGATACTTTGGGTCTCGATTAATGATGAACATTAGAGAAGAACAAGGCCTTACCTATAATATATATTCTTCCATTGATCCATTTAGATATGATGGCTACTTCTATATAGGCTCAGATACTAGTGCTGAAAATGTAGGTCAGGTCGTAGATAGCATTTTTCATGAAATGGAACATTTAAAGTCTGATCCAGTATCCACCGATGAATTGGATATGTTGCGCAATTATTTGATGGGATCATTTATAGCTATGTTAGATGGACCGTTCAATGCAGGGGAGGTAGTGAAGTCTTATTTAACAGAGGATTTGGAAATGGCTGATTTTGAGGCTTTAATAAATAAAGTTCGGACCATTAATCAGGAAGAAATTATGGCTATGGCTAATAAATATTTAAATCCTTCTGATTTTGAACAAGTCATTGTTGGTAATCCATAATACTTTGTGTTTAAAATCCCCTTGTTTTATAAGAATAATATAGATTTGTAGTATATCTTTTGTATGTTTAAGCAAGGGAAAACCATTTAATACCTTAATTATACTTTATTCCGAGAACTGCGATTTATAAATGAAATTATTTAAATTTTTCTCACAAGAAATAGCCATTGATCTGGGAACTGCGAATACGCTGGTTATCCAAGATGGAGAAGTGTTGATAGATGAACCTTCAATCATTGCATTGAATAGAAGAAATAGAGAAACTGTTGCTGTTGGAAAACGTGCTATGCTTATGCATGAAAAAACCCACGGTAATATAGAGACAGTTCGTCCATTAAAAGATGGTGTAATTGCTGATTTTGAGGCGGCAGAAAAGATGATCAAAGGATTCATCAATATGATTTCTGCTAGAAGAAGCTTCTTCTCTCACTTGAAGATGGTTATTTGTATTCCTTCTGGGATTACAGAGGTTGAAAAAAGAGCGGTTTTTGATTCGGCAGATCACGTGGATTCAAAAGAAACATATTTAATCTATGAGCCAATGGCGGCTGCACTAGGAATCGGCCTAGATGTAGAAGAGCCTGTGGGTAATATGATTATTGATATAGGTGGTGGTACGACTGAAATTGCAGTAATAGCCTTGTCTGGCATTGTTTGTGATCAGTCTATTCGAGTAGCTGGTGATGAGTTTACGCTGGATATCATGAACTACCTGAAGAAGCAGCACAATCTGTTAGTAGGTGAAAGAACTGCAGAGCAAATTAAGATTAAAGTAGGGGCCGCTTCCACTGAATTGGAAAACCCTCCTGCTGATTTTGCAGTGAATGGTCGAGATCTAATGACGGGAATTCCTAAACAGATATACATTTCATACCAAGAAGTTGCAGAATCATTAGATAAATCTATATCCAAGGTAGAAGATGCTATTATGAAAGCCTTAGAAATGACTCCTCCAGAGTTGGCTTCTGATATTTATCAAACCGGATTGTATTTGACGGGTGGAGGTGCATTATTGCGTGGATTGGATAAGCGTATTTCTGCAAAAACCAAACTTCCAGTTCATGTGGCTGAGGATCCGCTTAGGGCTGTCGTTAGGGGGACTGGTATTGCATTGAAAAATACAGACAGATTTACATTCTTGATTGATAGAAGAACTACCTAGTTTTTTGCTAGCGAATTTAATTCATATTAACTATGCGCAATCTTATTCTTTATCTTTTAAGGTATGGGAGTTTTGTTCTATTCCTACTTTTGGAAGGAATATGTATTTCGCTGTTGGTTAACTACAATGAATCGCAAAGAGAAATATTCGTCAATTCTTCGGGAAATTTAAACGGTAAAGTCAATTCATTTACGCACCGGGTTGGAGAAATTTATACCGCCCACCGCGAAGTCGATTCCTTATCTAATGTCATTAGGGAGCTTAGAACTCAGAACCTCTATTTGGTATCCTTAATTGAGGAGGCTCAGTTGGACACCCTAATATTGGATACGTTTCATACCTTCATTCCAGCTCGAGTGATACAAAACTCTATTCAAAAGAGTAACAACTTCATTACTATTAATAAAGGAGAAAAAGATGGTGTAAAACCTCGAATGGGAGTGGTTGCAGATCGTGGAGTGGTAGGTGTGGTGCGCGATGTATCGGCTAATTATGCAACAGTCATGTCTGTCCTGCACCGCCAGTCGAGAACTTCTGCAAAAATAAAAGGAACGGGCTATTTTGGAAATTTGAAATGGCAAGGCATTAACCCCAATGTGGTTAATCTAGAAGACATACCTAAGCATGTCAATGTTCAGGTAGGTGATACTATTCATACATCAGGCTACTCCAGGCATTTTCCTTCAGGTATTGATATCGGTAAAGTTAAAGAAGTAGAACTGTCACAAGGCTCAAATGTATACACTATCGAAGTAAGTCTTTTTACTGATATGCGAGATCTAGAGGTGGTTTATGTAATGGAAGATCACCAAGAGGTGGAATTAGATAGCTTATTAAATGTGGGTGCAGATGAATAGTGATACTTTACCACATATACTGCGATTCATTGGCTTTTTCCTCATTCAGGTTCTAGTCCTTCAGAATATTGAATTTAATATTGGTATTCTCCAATATTTCCATCCCATGATATACCCACTGTTCATTATCATGTTGCCGATAAAGACTCCTGTTTCCTTATCCATGCTTTGGGCCTTTTTACTAGGCCTATGTATAGACTATTTCTCTTCTTCTTTTGGTATGCACGCAGGAGCTGCAGTTTTTGTGGCTTATTGTAGAGGATTCATATTGAATTTCATGGAACCTAGGGGTGGTTATAATGTGGCCCATAGTCCCAATGCGAAACGTTATTCAACTAGATGGTTCTTCCAGTTTTGTGCGGTTCTACTAGCCCTGCATCACCTATTCTTTTTTATCCTCCAATATTTTGCCCCTATCTATGCCTTAGAGATAATCCTAAATACCCTTGGCTCATTATTGGTATCATTTTTATTGGTTGTGTTCTTCCAATTCATTTTTGACCCACAAGAATAAATGGAGCGCCTATGACCAGTAATAGAGCAATTGTTATACAGATCGTTTTTGTACTATTTGCCGCAGTGCTGATTGGAAATGCATTTTACTTGCAAATACTAGACGAGTCCATTCCTAACCGTGCCGTAAGTACGGTTACCGATAATATCGAAATATTCCCAGC
>CAJXMP010000037.1 GCA_913056515.1 uncultured Lewinella sp. | reverse complement strand
AAGTGACCTCGACAGGAAATTATATCAATGCTTTTGATGTACAAATATCTGCTTCTAACCCTTGTGGATCTAGTTCAGCAACAGTAGAACCTATAGAAATCAGTCTACCTCCTGAACCAGGGATGCTTGTACAGCCACCCGCTACTATTTGTACGGGAAATATTTGGACCTTTGTTGATACGACGGAAGCTTCTGAAATAATTAGTGGTAACCCATCGACCTGTTCGGATATTTTAGCCACTTGGAGTATATCTCCCGGTGCACCATTTGTAGATTGGATTATAACGAATGGAAACTTAAATGGCTCTGATTCCATTTCCGTACAAATTTTAACAGCGGGTACTTACACGGTGGAGATGTCCATCAATAGTCAAGCCTGTGGCGTATTTACCGTATCGGAGACTATAACTGCAATTGATCCACCAGATCTTAGTTTTGATTCCAATATGGATGGTCCTGACAATTGTGCTTCTTTTGTGGGCAGTTTTACGAATACCGCTACAGGTGGATCGGCGACTTATTCTTGGAGTATTTCTCCATCATCAGGTTGGACTTATGTTAATGGGACAAATAGTAACTCAACTGATATAGACGTTCAATTTGATGAGGTAGGCGCCTACTTAGTTACTTTGTTGGGTACTAATGCTTGTGGTACATTTGAGGTTAGTGAAGAAGTAGAAGTAGCTGGTCCACCAGAATTAAGTTTGAACAGTATCCCTGATTTCTGTAATAGTGCGACCATCTTTTTTGATGATAATTTCTACGATTACATAGCAAACTACTCGGATGTAAACAGTTTCACTTGGTCTTTTCCTGGTGGAACACCGTCCAGTTCCACTGATTCAATTCCAGGAAATGTGGTATATGATACTCCAGGAACATACACGGTCACTTTAGAGATTGAAAATGCCTGTGGTATGGATGTACAGGATGTTTCTTTTACCATAGAAACACCACCTACCCTGAGTATTTCTGGTCCTGATACGCTTTGTTTGACTGACTCTCCAGTACAACTCACAGGTAGTATAGCAGGAGGAAATTGGAGTGGAGATGGTGTAAGTGGCATGGGGGTATTTGATCCTGGAGTAGCGGGAGTTGGTACGCATGAAATTGTGTATGAAGCGACCGTTAGTCTATGTACCGTTTATGATACGCTCTCAATAGAAGTTTTACCGCTTCCGGTATTAAACATATCCGCAGCTGATACGGAGGCATGTGTTAATGATAATGCTATAGATCTATTTGCTACACCTTCGGGTGGAACATGGACCAGTTCAGGCGGTGGGGTTATCATTAATGATCAGTTTATTCCGAGTAACTCAGGTGCAGGGACTTATACCTTAACCTACAGTTATTCTGATGCCTACAATTGTGCTAATACAGCAAGCTTGACGATTGAGATATTTGGTCTTCCAAGTCTCACCGTTCCAGATGCGACCTATTGTAATAGTGACGCAATAGAAAATTTACCAGTAGCCCTACCCACAGGAGGTACTTGGTCTGGTCCAGGGGTTGTAGATGGAAATAGTGGTTTATTCTCGGCTGTTGCAGCTGGAGGGGTTGGTACTTATATTTTAACCTATACCTACACCGATGGAAATAGCTGTACTAGTACTAGTGATATGACGGTAACCGTTGAACCTCAACCAAGCATAAGCTTAGATCCCGACATGTCCGTTTGTGTAGACCACGGATTGATTGATATTGCTGCTGTTGTTAGCCCAAGCGGAGGTACCTGGATATATGGAGGACCTGGACTTACAGGAACACTATTTGACCCTGCAGCTGCAGGACCAGGTACGTATACCTTTACCTATAGTTATGGTATTGGTAATTGCAATGTGCAGGAAGATTTCCAAATCACCGTAAATCCTTTACCTAATTTAAATATTAGTGCGGAAAGTCTGGTATGTGAGGAAGTTACGTGCGTTAACCTCATAGCGGCACCTCTTGGAGGATACTGGACTAGTGATAATGGAGGAGTCATATTGGGTAATTGCTTTGACCCAAGTGCTTCAGGTATTGGAAACTATACGATTACCTATCACTATACGGATGGAAATGGATGTAGTAATACAGCTACTTTAGACATTGAAGTTTACGGAATTCCAACTTTGATTGTAGCAGATACCTTTTACTGTTTGGTCAATGATGCGTATAATTTACCGATTGCTAATTTCCCTGGGGGAACATGGACAGGACCTGGAGTAACGGACCCTACTGGTTTGTTCAATCCGATTACTGCTGGCGGTGTTGGAACATACACCTTAAACTATGCCTATGCAGATGCTTTGGGATGTGCAAATGATATAGATATTACAGTAACTGTAGATCCTATTCCTGAGCCTAATATGGGAGCAGATTTTGCCCTTTGTGAAGATGCACCTGCAGTTGATTTAGCAGGAAGCACTACCCCATCAGGAGGAACTTATGTTGGCGTATCCATGAATGGAAGTATATTTGATCCTGCTGTTGCTGGAGTTGGAACGCACGAAATCATATACATATATGGGACTGGTTCTTGTTATGCTACAGATACCTTATTTATTACGGTTGATCCACTTCCAGTTATTGACTTAAGTGCTAATCTTGATGGGATATGTGTATCCGAAACAAGCCTATTGCTTCAGGCTACACCTGCTGATGGTACTTGGACTGGAAACAACGGTGCAGTCATTAGTGGATCCACTTTTGATCCTAATGCGAGTGGCATTGGTACTTATACTTTGACCTATACCTATACGGATGGAAATGGTTGTAGCCAAACTGCTAATTGGAACTTAGAAGTATATGATCTTCCTGTAGTCAGTTCATCAGATATTGCTTATTGTGATTTACCTGGTGAGGTCAATCTACCTTTTGCCAGTCCAATTGGTGGAACTTGGTCTGGACCAGGAGTTACAGATGCAGTAGGCCTTTTTGATCCGGCCTTAGTAGCTGGTGTAGGAACTTATACCTTAACCTATACTTTTTCAGATGGATTTGGCTGCTCTAATAATACTACCATAACGGTTACGATAGTAGCCCCACCCATTGTAGATGCAGGACCAGATATAGGTATTTGCCTTTCAGCAGCGGCAGTTGATTTATCCGCTCAAGCTAGTCCTAGTGGTGGATCTTGGACGGGACCTGGGATCAGCGGATCGACTTTTGATCCAAGTATTACAGGCGTTGGAACATTTGAATTGGTTTATTCTGTGGGTTCAGATAATTGCCAAGTTTGGGACACCTTGTTGGTTGATGTTTATGCGCTTCCAGTTGTAGATGTATCGGGGAATACACCAGATGCTTGTGTAGCTCAAGACTCTATTATATTGACAGCAAGTCCAATAGGTGGTGTTTGGTCATCTTCAAATGGAGGTCAGGTTATTGGAAATACATTTTATCCAAGTTTAAGTGGAAGTGGAAATTATACCTTGACCTATACCTATACGGATGGGAATGGTTGTAGTAATTCTGATCAATTCGATCTCGAAATCTATGACTTACCTACTATTATTGTTTCAGATGCAACCTATTGTACCCAAGGCGATCCAATTACTTTGCCAGCTGCCAGTCCTGCTGGTGGTACTTGGTCTGGTCCGGGAATAATAGATGCAAATGCTGGAATCTTTGATCCATTAATGCCAGTAGGAACTTATACACTTACGTATTCCTACATGGATGCTAATGGATGTTCCAATAGTGCAGAAGCCATTATAACTTTAATTGAACCAACGGTTATTAGCGCTGGTCCGGATTTATCCTTTTGTTTGAGTGAAGATGCAGTAAATTTAGAATTACAGGCTAGCCCAACTGGAGGTACTTGGTCTGGTCCAGGAATCACTGGAACTATGTTTTCGCCTCAAAACGCAGGTGTTGGAATCCATGAGGTGGTGTACTCTTTTGGTTCAGACAATTGTACTGTTTGGGATACGCTTTATGTAGAGATTTTTGAACTTCCTAATATAGATATTTCGAATAACACAGCTGAAACATGTGTTTCTACGGATTCCATTTATTTAAGTGCTAGTCCAACGGGAGGACTTTGGTCTTCCCCTGATGGCGGACAGTTGAATGGAGACATATTCTTACCGAGTACAAGTGGAGCTGGAGTTTTCACGCTTGTGTATAGTTATACCAATGCCAATAATTGTTATGCGGAAGATCAGTATCTATTTACGGTGCATGCGCTACCTGTCTTAAGTAGCAATGATACTACCTATTGTTTTACTCCAGGTGTTGTGAACTTGCCTTTTGCTACTCCTGTAGGTGGTTCGTGGACAGGACCTGGGGTTGTTGACCCTGCTGGATTATTTGAACCATCGGCAGTTGGATCAGCAGGAACCTATGCAGTGTATTATTCCTATGTAGATGCGAATAGTTGTGTATCCTCCCTTCAAATTGAAGTAAGTATTGAAGATTTGGAAGTAGTAGATGCAGGTCCTGATCAGATTTTATGTATCGATCAAGGATTACATCAATTGACAGGCTTTACACCTGTTACAGGTGGTACTTGGTCTGGACCTGGAATCGTTGATGCAGCTAACGGGGTGTTTGATCCAAGTATTAGCGGTGCAGGTATTTTTACGCTGCAATTCGATTATGGCAATTTGAATTGTGCACAATCCGATGAAGTTACCATTGAAGTGATTGATTTAGTCAGTATTGTAGATGCAGGTCCTGACTTCGAAATTTGTGCCTATGACGAAGAGATTTTCTTAGATGGACATACGCCATTAGGAGGTAAATGGTCTGGACCAGGAATCACGGATATTGACGAAGGAAGGTTTAATCCTACTTTAGCTGGCGTTGGAACACATACGATTAGTTACACTTATGTTGATGCTTATTCTCAATGTGAAGTAACAAATGATAGAATCATAGATGTTAGACCAGTTCCTGTGACGGGGTTTGTTGCGGATCAGGTGGATTGTGTGAATGTCCCTGTGACCTTTAATAATACATCTAATGATTTGTTTCAGTCTGACTGGACAGTGGTCAATCATGCTGAAGTAAGCGTGACAGATTTGACTTATGTATTTGATAATCCGGGCAACTACGAGGTTATGTTATTGAGTACTAATGTGTACAGTTGCCAAGATTCATTAACGCAATCCATATTGATTGCGGAAGCTCCTGATCCAGATTTTGAAATGGATCTCGATAGTGGATGTGGACCTTTAACGGTTGCATTTAATAATACGAGTATTGGATATGCTATGTCTTATGATTGGGATTTTGGAAATGGTACGTATAGTGTTGACTCCATACCAAGTCCAGTTACTTTTGATATGGGTACAGATATTGTGACTTATCCTATTCAACTTACCGTATCAAATCTGTGTGGGGATAGAGTATTAACCGATACCGTAACGGTAAATCCAAGTCCACAAGTGAACTTTGGTCCGGTCACTAATATTGATTGTTCTCCTATGGAGGTTACTTTTGCCAATCAGACGGTTGGTTTACCACAATACTACCTATGGGATTTAGGCAATGGTAATTTCACCAATGATAGTATACCGGAGAATCAGCTATATTACGCAGCAGATACCATAACTAACTATACTATTAGCTTGATTGCAGTTAATGCCTGTGGAGCAGATACTATGGAACAGGTGATCACTGTAAATCCTCCTTCTGTGAATGCTTTTGTGAATATTCCAGCATTATCGGGTTGTGCACCATTTACACCAGAATTGAATAATGTGAGTACAGTAGGTGTGGACTATCTTTGGGACTTTGGAGATGGGAATACTTCAATTGATCCAAATCCCGATCATACTTATACTGAGGCAGGAGAATACACGATTACCTTGAGTGTATCGAACAATTGTAATTTTGATTCTGTCACTCAAGTCATACAAGTTACTCCGCAGCCCGTTATTGACTTTAATGTAGATGAAATAAGCTGTGTCAATAATACCGTTCAATTCGAGAACTTAAGTACGGACGCACAGGGGTATTTATGGGACTTTGGGGATAATAATACCTCTAATTTGGTCAATCCAAGTTTCACTTTTACGGAAGTAGGAACGGTTACAGTCTCATTATACGGAGAGGATGCCTCCACGGGCTGTTCTGCTTTGGAAAGTAAAGACATAGAAATTATGCCATTGCCTGTCGCAGAATTTATACCATCGGATACAAGTAATTGCACGCCTTTAGTAGTGGACTTTGAAAATACGAATAACTCGAATTTGTTCTACACTTGGGATTTTGGAAATGGAAGTGGAAGTGTTTCAGCTAATCCAAGTTATACCTTTACTGAACCGGGTGTACATACTGTAACACTATTGGCTGAGGACTTATATGGCTGTATTTCTGAACCATTTGCATTTGACTTATTTGTTCATCCGCAGCCCACTGCAGATTTTAGTATACCAGCATTAGATTTCTGTACGGATGAGGTCATCCAATTAGAAAATCTTTCTACTGGATATCAGGCTTTACAGTGGACCCTTGATGGCGTTCCATTATCAACACTGCCTAATCCTAGTATACAGTTTGATGCTGGTGGTGATCATGAAGTTCAATTAACAGTTACGAACCTGTACAATTGTGTGGATATTATTGACCGTACCATTGAAGTTTACCAAAGACCTGTGGCAGACGCAGCCTTTGACATCACTGGTGGATGTGCTCCTTTAGAAGTGCCATTGGAGAACCTCAGTTCAAATACTACAGAAGTTATATGGAATGTAGGGGGGACCACTTTGCCGCAACATGCAGATGACACTTATGTATTCCAAGATGCTGGTCTTTATACCGTGGGTATGATAGCCATAAACACCTTTGAATCCTGCGCTGACACCTTGGACTTCCAAGATATCATTGAGGTACTTCCAGTACCAACAGCAGATTTCAATATTACAGATTTAGGTAATGGCATTATGCAATTTGAAAATCTTTCTGAAGGTTATACGCAATTGAACTGGGACTTTGGTGATGGTGTACAATCCAATGAAGTTCATCCACAACATGAATTTATTGGTAATAATAGCTGGGAGGTGCGCTTAGCAGTTTCCAACGAATACAACTGTGAGGCAGTTGCAATGGAGCTATTGGAATACGACTTTATGTATGGGTTCTATGTACCGAATGCTTTCTCTCCAGAATTTGGAGAAGGTAATGTTCAATTCTTCAAGCCAGCTGGATTGGGTATCAAGGATTACGTCATAGAGGTTTTTGCCCCTTGGGGACAACAACTATGGCAATCCTCTGAGCTAGATGGTGAACAACCTGCAGCAGCTTGGGATGGTATCTATAAAGGAGAAATCATGCCTCAAGGTGCCTATGCTTGGAAGGTATCCGTTGAGTATATCAACGGGCATCGAGAAGTCTTGAATGGAACCGTAACACTACTGAGATAAATTAAAAGGGCCTTACAGGAGAAGTAAGGCCCTTTTCATTGAAGCTATATGCCTCTAATGATTAATCCAATGAGGATTAAAATTGAGTGTTTGCTTTAGCACATCTAATATAAGTAAATAATATTTATATTTTACTTATTTAATAAAAAACAATAAATAGAATAGTCTGGAAATCTAAAGATCGGAAGCGTCGACAGGAAGGAAATAAAAAAGTAAGGCTCGTTTTAAAAACGAGCCTTTTTTGGGATTATAATTGGAAAGTACAACTGAATAAAGGTATTCCAAATGGAAAATAATTTTTGATACTCTTATTGTTATAAAGGCTGAGGTCAAAGTCAACCTTTGAGGTGCTATATCGAATCCCGTAAGAAAATACAGCTTGAGAGCTAGCACCTTCATCCATTACAGTAGGGAATTGCACATATTCACCGATGATATAGAGTTGGTCGTTGATGCGTTTTTGAGCACCGACCATATACATATTGCTATTTGTAGTGGTCATGTTTTGAATATTTTGTCCATAAGACAAAGTAACATGACTATTTCTATTACCAAGCGTCATACTAGCCATTGGCATGGTGTAATCAAACTTATAGATACGCATCTTATAAGCACCAATACCTAATCTAAGCTGATCGCTAATTTTCATAGATCCTTTTACAGACACATAATACAAGTTACCAAAGTCGTTCTTACCCGCGACACTAGTCATTAGGTGCAATAGATCTACTCCACCTGATACAGATACATTATCTGTTAAGCCATAACTGAAAGAGTTATACAACAAATAAGTAGATCGGATATACCCATCTCGCTTTTTCAACTGAAATGCAGAAGGTAACATAAAGTAATGATCTGCATTCTTGTTGTATTTTTTACTGTATCTAGTTCCAGAAAGTAAAACGGGTTCTACCCAGTTAACTTCAGCAGCGTCGAATTGAATTTCACCATATTTCTCTGATTGGAAAACAATGATGTCTTCCTTCATATCACTGATCACTCCATAGAGCTCCATGTTATCATTCAAATTGACTAAATAAACTTGGCTGGTATCAGGAAGGAGATTAGAAATCTCGACTTGAGCATGCACAGCAGTGCAAAAAAATAGGATTGCCACAAAGGTTGTGACCTTGGTACAGATAGTTTTCATGTTGGTTTCATTTGGTAGCAACAAATTATAATAATCTGTATAAGTTAATTGTCATTTTAATTACATTCCTGCAAAGAGTTTAAATTTAATTGTGAAAAAGTATTGTTATAACTCGCTTATAATGAGAGAGAAAGGAAAGAGCTTGTATTAAAAATCCATGCAAAACCCTTTGATGCTTATTCTTTTAATCTCACACTCCATGATGAGTTGTCAAATAGATAATCCCTGTGTGCTGGAGCAACAATTGACTTGTATCACCACTTCATTTAGTACCTGTGGTGATTCCTTGATTCAAATACGATACGATACGCTTCATTCCATTACAGATAATTGTACATGTGCATCGGATATGGCATATTTCAATACGGAATTCGAACAATTGAATCAAGCATATCAGGAGAAAGGCAATACTTTATTTGCTCAATTACATCAGGAGTATCCGTCTTATTGTACTTGTGGTAATCCCTGAGGGATTTTAGAAGGGTCGTTCAGAAAAGAAAAAAGTGGCTGCAATTTGTTTTTGGATATATGCAGCCACAGGATTAAATTCCAATCACGTCACAAGAAAAAAAGTTTACCCAGAAACTGAGTAAACTTTTAACAATTTTAACATTTTTATATACAAAATATTTTATTGTATGTCTTATTAGTTACCAATCCATACTATCCTCTTCATCATATACTGCCCCCCATTGCAATTCGGAAATTATACCATTATCCACCCAAATATCTAGGGCTTCTTCATCCATACACAGTAGTTCTTGGAAAGTACCCCCTTCATTCTTCATAAATTCTAAACTCTCTACCTCCATATCCTTACTATGCATATGGGTGATAAACGCATCCTTATCCATACCGATAGGATGGATTCCACAGAAGGTATATGCATCAGAAGTAACTGACATAGAAATCAACTGCCAATAGTTATTCCCATCAAACAGTAGAGATAAATCTAGGTGATCGTAATGCCAAGATTCAGATTCGCCAAATTCGTCTGCTTCGAATTCTTTTTCAGTTGGCGGTCCTAGTATTTCTAGTACATCCTCTCTGTCTAATCCAAATTGAATTCTACCTAGACCTTTTCCAATAACGATTTTATTTTCCATGACTATAGATTATGGCTCCAAATGGTGATTTCTGCGTTAAGTTAGAATAAAATCAAGGATATAAAATATGCTCCAGTAAACTTTATCGAAAATTAACACACCTAATGATACCCACAAATAATTGGATTTTTATCTCTTAAGCAAATTAAAAATCAAAAAATAATCCAACAGTAGGTAACATACGCCCAGAATCTGAAGCGATTAAATCTAAAAGATAACTAGATGGGTTGGCCGGATCGACCATTGGAGTCCAGTCAGACTCATCATACACAGCCGTCAAATAAGGAATTTGATTGATATCCGCTTTGTAGGCATTTTGCACATCAATATAGAAGGTGAAGGCCCACTTCCTGAAGTTAAATTGCTTATCAATTCTAAAGTCTAATTGATGGAAAACAGGCAATCTATCCTCATTCAAACGGCTATAATCAGGAATACCCCTTCTAAACATTTGCCAATGTGTTTGCTCTGCACTAAAAGCCCAATTATAAGGCGTATAAGGATTACCACCTGCTATACTCCACTTCGCAGCTATGGTCCAATTGTTTTTAAAGCGTTTGGATAGATTAATCGTACTGAATATTCGGTTGTCCCAAGCAGATGCGTGCAATACACCGTCTAGATTGGTAAACTTAGACACCACATAAGAACCAGAAAATAGAAAAGACCAACCACCAGTATATTTTTTCTTGACCATCAATTCAGCCCCATAAGCATGGCCCCTAGAATCTGAATTTGCAGGTTGATCCCCGACTAAGACATAATTAGCATTGGCATTGGCAAAAGAGATTCCATCGAAATGGAGCATGGGATAATCGGAATACGATTTGTAAAAGATACTGAATCGACTTTGCAGGTTGTTATAGTTTGAAAAATTGATTCCTGTGCTGATTTGATCAGACTTGATATAATCTAAATGAGGTTGATTGACTAAAACATCATCCTCCATATAGCTCATAAGGACATGGGCTGGAAGCTGAGTGTATCTACCCAGATTAATATTCCAATCCACTTGATCATTCAGTAAGTATTTAAATCCTATTCTAGGTGCGATTTGCCGAAGTGGGTTCTTCATACGATCGTTGTAGGTAGCCATATCGGACCGAAGGCCGACATTCAAGATCCAGTCTTGTTTTCCACCTAAAACAAATTCTGTATTGTAAAACAAACCAAAGCGCTGGTAATCAAAATCGGACAAGTAATCCTTGGTAATTAACTGAAGCGTAGAATCTAATGCTGGACTGTGATTATGTGTAAATAAGCTTTCATTGGTAGCTTCCACACCGTAATCAATTCTACGCTTTCCTAACACAAACCGTCTTTCATAACGAAACTTGGTAGAAGCCTCAATAGAGCGATATTCCATCATTCGATCTGCTTCCTCGTAGGTATTATCATAGAACTTATCCGCACGATTTTCAAAATAACTTCTGCTTAGCACAAAGGTACTATAGCCCGTATCATGGAATCGTTTTAAAGCCGCTCCAGTCGTGAAAGACAATTGTTTCCCTTCAGGAATATATCCGATGTTATACACTAGACCTGGATTCTTCTCTGCGTCTAAGTTTAAGGTATATTTATCATAGGTTCCAATACCTAATAGTTTCAATTCCGTTTTTGCATTAAACCTGATCTTTTGTGCATAATGTACATCAGCGTAAAATGGCACTACTGGAATACCTAAGGCTTTTAGCATATGTTGAGAAAAAGACTCTCTAGCTGAAAAAACATAGCTTGATTTTTTACCCATGGGTCCCTCTAATACAAAGCCCCAATCTGTTGCACCAAGTGTAAAGTTTCCACTGAATTTCTCTTTGTTCCCCAATCTAGACTCTACTTCTAAAACAGAAGAAAGGGCATTTCCACGATTAATGGGCATTCCATCCGTATATAATTCAGCTGATTGAAGAATCCTAGTATTTAAAATTCCGTTTGGACCTCCATTATTTCCTTGAACCGCAAAGTGCGTAATCGACGGGATCTCTATATCATCTAGAAAAAATCTATTCTCATTAGATGCACCACCTCTTACGATCATGCTATATCCAAAAGAGACTTTAGGACTTACTCCCGGCAACACTTTAAGAAACTTAGAGAGATCCATAGTTGCCCCAGGCATGGAAACTACTTCAAAGGCACTTATTTTATCCGAATAAATCGGACTCACTCGTCCCGCATTTGCTTGAACTTCAAATCGCGGTAAATCCAGTAATGTTGAAACCAATGTAGTATGAATATGCTGAGCTTGAGCGGTACTAACTGGAATGCTATAAAGAACCGCTGTTTCATAACCCAAAAAGGATACTTCAAGGTTGTATAGACCTGGCTTAAGTTGTAATTCAAAATTACCTAAGGAATCCGTCACTGTTCCAATGTCAGTTCCTTGCACATATACTGTTGAAAAAGCTATAGGCTCATTCGTTAATTCATCGCGTACATCTCCAAGCACTCTACCCTGCTGTCCATATACGGAAGCAGCACAAATCATGAATAACAAAAATATACTACGCACAGGTCTTTTTATTTTTTTTGTAAAATTGGGAAAAGGCTTTAGGTTTTAGGTCATTATTCTGCAAAAAGAACTTAAGAATTCAGCAAAATTGAGAAATAATATTTTCTCTTGATTTCTTTAAGCTTTCTGGCATATCCTGGATCTGTTGCATATCCGCATGCTTGCACGATTTTCACCCAATCATCAAAAGAAGCTGGAGTATCTTGCATCATGTCCTGATAGCAAGCTTTAGCATACAAATGATCCATATAATCCATAAAACTCATCAAGGGCGAAGCGTACTGTTTGAAACAATCGTAGGCCTCCACCAGTCCTTTACCCTCCACATAATCACTATGCCAAACACAATAAGAAGGACCTTCCTCTAATGGATTTTTAATACCGAAAAAATTATTGGCTTGAGCACTTAATTCACTACTCCCCCATCCCGTCTCCAGTCCAGCTACACAGAGCAAAAACTCTGCAGGCACATTATACTTTTTGGAAACAGCTCGAGCATATCGAATGTTTTGATCTAAAAAGTTTAAAACAGCAGGAGGAATCTCTTGCTTTAAATAAGGCTGAACCTGAATATTGGTATACTGAGCATCAGCTGGTAAGCTCAAAAAAAGCATACTAATGAATAGTAGAAAAAGGGGCTTGTTTGTCATGTTGGAGTGTTTGAATAAAAATTAAAAATAGAGCATAATTATAATAAGTGTGTATTTAATTGCTCCATAGCTTCTTGCAAGGATAATCCATAAGCAATTATACCTTCTTCATGGCCAGCCATTATGATAAGGCCGGTATGTCCAATCTGTTTTACCAGCTGCTTGACGGCATAAGCCATAGCAGGAGTACCATAGGGAATATCAGCTGCAGTTGTTGGATATTTAAATTGAAAAGCCTCCCAAGCTGGCTTATTGTGAATATGAATGACTGCCTGTATAGATGAATCTCCTTGATATACTGCGGCATGGGTCATAGACTCAGAGGAGGCAATAATAGGTCCTTTACATTTTAAACTATTGGCATCGATATCTACTTCAAATACTCTAGAAAAATGTGCTTCAGTTAGTTCTTTTATATTACCTGTAGTAGAGCCACTGATCAAAAAATGATCCCATTGATCCAATTTGACAGAGATGTTTCCAAAGCCAATTCCATCCGGATAAGCCCCTATCCAATCTAAAGCAAATAATTGCTGTCTGTATTGGATTAATTCAGGTAGCTGGGGATAATCTCCGAGTGGTTCCTCCGCCCATTCCGCTTCAAATTTAATGTAGCCCTCATCTATCATATCGAACGTTTTTCAGGATAAAGACTTAAAATACCAGATTCAGATGCGGTACAAATTCCTCGCTCTGTAATAATCCGAGTAACATATTTTGCTGGTGTAACATCAAAACCATAATTGACAGCTGGACTACCGGCTGGGGAAATCAATACCTTTTTTAGTGCTCCAGCTTCATCTATACCTTGCATATAGCGTACTTCGTCTGCAGAGCGTTCCTCAATTGGAATTTCCTCCACTCCATTCGCCATTGAAAAATCAAAGCTAGACTCAGGAAGGGCTACATAGAAAGGTATTTGGTTGTCATAGGCTGCTAGTGCCTTTAGATAAGTACCTATTTTGTTGGCCACATCACCATTTCTACTCGTCCTATCCGAACCAACTATTACCATATCCACTTGACCTTTTTGCATCAAAAGTCCCCCAGTATTATCTGCTATTATGGTATGTGGGATTCCTTCCTGACCTAATTCAAAAGCGGTCAATCTAGCTCCTTGATTTCGCGGTCGTGTTTCATCCACCCAGACATGTAGCGGAATTCCTCGTTTATGCGCTTCGTAAATCGGAGCGGTAGCTGTTCCATATTGAACGGTAGCTAACCAGCCAGCATTACAATGCGTTAAAATCTGCACGGGTTGATTGGTTTGTGCATAAATCGCTTCAATTAATGACACCCCATTCAAACCGATTTGATGACAATAATCGATGGTCTCGGAACATATTAATCGAGCCTCCGCTAAAGCAGTACGGACTTTATCAGAGATCGTATCTACTGACGCTATCCTTTCCAAACAACGGTCAATCAAATTAAATAAGTCAACTGCCGTAGGTCTAGTTTGCTTCAACCGATTTGCAGCTTGCTGCAGATGCTCTTCAAAATGAGTAGATTGACTAGCTTCAATGCATGCCACATAAATTCCATAAGCAGCGGTTGCCCCTATCAGGGGTGCACCTCGGACATGCATTTCACGAATAGCATCCTCAAAGTCAGATGTAGTTTTCAGCTCCTCAATAATTAATTGATGCGGTAAATTACGTTGATCAATAATTTGAACAATGGATTCATCATCGGGATGCTCCCAAATCGTTTGGTATAATTTTCCGTTGATATGCATAGTCCTTATTGATTGATCAATTGAGCATTTTCTTGAATAACTTCAAGCGTTGAAAGATCGGTATTATATACAGAGTACCAACCTTGAAATTCATGTGGAGGGTCACCTATGAAGTCATCTCCGGGTTTCCAAACACCGTGTGCTTCCCGAGGTCTCCCTAAACCGCCATAGGCCCAAAAATTACATCCAACTAAGCCACTACCTCTTTGGATACTTTTTTGGCATAGTTTAAAAATGAAATCATAATATTGATCTCTGTAAGTAGTACTAGCTTCGCGATGATGATCATTACCATCTCTGGAAACACCGAACTCTTCTAGTACCAGTGGTTTGCCTAATTGCTGTGCGTCTTTGATATGTTTTTTGATATACTTTTTCGCAAATTTTAAAGATTGTTTAAAAGTCTTATCTGCTTCCATAGGATCAAAGAGTCCCCAGTTCTGAATCCAAAGATGAAAAGTACAGTAGTCAATTTCTGGTACATCGTGATCTACTAAAAAATTCAGGCCATTGGGTATCGGTGTGGTCGTGTTGCCCTCACTTCCAATAGAAATCAGGTGATTACTATCTAATGCTCGAATCAATTGGGCTGTTTGCTGTATCCAAGCTCGATAAGCTTCCACCTGGTTCATACCACGAGGCTCATTGGCTAATTGCCAAGACATGATCGTGGGATCGGAGACATAAGGCGTATCCGTTATTGAATTAACTCGCTTCACCAACATGGATACATATTGGTTGTAGAGCTCAATCGCTTTCTTATTGGTAAAAAACTGAGCGGTATACTTAGTGTATGCTGGATAAGCTGAGCCATCATAAGGTGTCGGTGTGGGTATAGCTGTTGAATCCGTCCATTGCACATATTGGGCCATTCCACCAGACCAAAGCCAAAAGTTATTCAGCACTAATACCGCTTTCATATCTCGCTTAGCCAGTTCAACCAACAACCAATCTAATCCTTGCAATAGACCCTCATCATAAACACCTGCCTGTTGCTGAATACCTGGCGTGGCTCTCCAAAGATCTCCATCTTGACCTTCGAAGGCTGCCATTATTCTTAAATTCTTTACGCCAAGGGACTCTAATTGGTCTAGTTCATCTTTTAATCTGTCTTGCCCTTGTTCTGTAACACCTAAATACGGTCCATACCAATAATTGGCCCCCAGAAAAGTATATGGTTTATCTCCAATAAAAAAGTTACCATCCTCCACTTTTACAAAGTCTTGGGCATGAAGGGTTAAAAAAAAACAACTCATGAACAAGAGGGTGCTAATTATTTTAAACATATTTGTAATTTTATGTTATAAATACAATAGAAGTCTTGGCAAAACAAGACCTAAAATAAGATATATCCCGATTTAATTCATTACTCATGATTCAAAAACGTTACCCTATTTTATCGATTTTAATATACTTACTTTTTCTTATAACATTTATCTAAGCAAAGGACGGAACACAGCATGATGTGCCATGTGCAGCAGGGGTTTATGCTTATAAATTTGTAGCATATTTTACAGATGGGGTAATTAGGACCTATGAAGGCAGTGTTACACTCCTTAGATAGTAGTTTGATTTTAGTATATTTAAGTTTAGCGCATAGTCCTGTCCTTTAGAGTGCTTATGAAAGAAACTAAAAAAATCTTAATATGCTTGGTACTTCTCTTCCTCCATGGTTGGACGAATGGGCAAACCTTGTCATATCTTAAGTCAGTTTTAGTTCAAGCCTCCGTACAAAATAATCCACCTGCGATTCAGCTCACTTGGAATCAAGATTTCAATGCTTCAGAGGTGTTTATCTACAAACGGACTTACGGAGAAAAAAATTGGGGTGCACCAATAAGTACTTTACCAGGCTCATCAGAATCATTTTATGATATCCAAGTTCAAGAGGGCGTGGTTTATGAATACCAAGTGGAGCGAAAATATGGTATTGGAGGTAATATCTTGGGGCATGGATATATTACCTCTGCTGTAGAGTTTGAAGGATTTGAATTCAGAGGAAAACAACTAATAATAGTTGAAAACAATTTATTAAATGCGCTTCAGGCTGAAATCGAACAATATCGACTGGATCAAATTCTTAGCGGATATGAACCACTTGTTTTTGGAGTAGATCAAACTAGCAGCGTTGAAGACATCAAGAACCTGATTCTCGAAGAAACCGATGACCCAGATCATACAGCTGTTTGGATACTTGGAGATGTAGCAGTGCCCTATTCAGGGAATGTTTTTCCAGATGGTATTCCCCAGCATAAAGGCGCCTGGCCTTGTGATGGTTACTATGGTGAATTAGATGGTACTTGGACGGACAACTCCGTTTTCATTACACTCAATGACGATCGGCAAGACAATATTCCTGCTGATGGAAAATTTGACCAATCCTTTTTTCCTTCCGATGTAGATCTTCCCGTTAGCCGAGTAGATTTTTCTAATCTAAGCGAAAATTTTGATCAAGAAATTGAATGGACAAGAGCTTACTTACAAAAAGTATTTCAATTTAAACGAGAGGAATTATCGGCAAATAAGAGTTGTATTTTACAAGATCAATTCGATTTTGTTACCGAAGCTTTTGCTCAAAATGCTTGGAAAAACGTGAGCCCTTTAACGGAAGCTAGCCCGATTGAAGAAGGCAGTATGAAGGAAGCATTATTAGAAGATTCTTACCTGATTGCTTATGGAAATGGGACAGGTACTTTTGATAATTGTGAAGGAGTTATAAGTACACCCGAATTTTTAGCAGATTCCTTAGCGGCTAATATTTATATCATGTATGGCAGTTACTTTGGAGATTGGGATAGTCCAGACAATCTGCTTATGGCCTCTTTGGTCAATGGTAATGGTCTATTGAGCGTATGGGCAGGAAGACCACATTGGCAAATTCATAGTATGGGTATGGGCTACCCGGTTGGGAATTCATTGGTAAGAACCCAAAATAATGTATCTACTGATTACCAATCTGGCTTATCTGCTAGAGAAATTCATATCAGTTTATTAGGAGATCCTACTTTGAGTTTATACCCTAGAAAACCTATAACTGGACTCAACTACGTCGAACAAAATGGTGATATCAGCCTATCTTGGGAGCCCTATGACGCACCCAATATTTTAGCCTATCATATTTATGCTGTATCCGATAATAGCTTGGAATTTTTAGGTGAAGTATCACCTAATGAAAATACTTTTTTAGTTGAATGTGTCCCCTTTGAACTGCCGGTTGACTATGTAGTTCGCGCCAAATTATTGGAAATCACTCCCTCTGGTTCATTCCATAATTACAGTTTAGGGGCATCCATTGAAGTATTGAATACTCAATGGGACTGGACTTGTGAAGCCCAATTTGACTACACACAAGAAAACGGGGTACTTAGTTTTGACAATCAATCTATTCAAGCAGACTACTTTCAATGGAATATTGACGGTAGCTTCTTTGACGATTCAGAAACACCACCATCTTATGTAGGAAATATTGGTGATATGGTTACAGTGGAGTTAATTGTTGGTAATGCTTGTGATGCAGATACATTGGTCACTGAAATATTAATTAATACATTAGAAACCATAGTTAGGCCAAAAATTGAAGTAAGTCCAAATCCCTTTGAAGATTATATTCACATTCAATCTGAAGTAAGTGCATTAGAAGTTGTCATTTATGACTCCAAAGGAAACCAAATCCCTTGTGGGATAACTACAGATGGTATAATAGATTTATCAACATTGAAGCCAGGCGTTTACGCTTTAGTTTGTTATAATGCTACTGGATGGATAGCCCATACAGAGAAGCTTATAAAGCTTTAAATACTTGCATAAAGTCAGCTACTCGTCCTGGAGAGAGCTCATTTTCCCAATAACCGTCTGCTTTAAAATGAGAACCTACTACTAAAGCATCTGCCAAATAAACATATTCCTTCAAATTTTCTTGGGTAACCCCTGAGCCAATCCAAACGGGTAGCTGTTTGCGTAGGTCTTGTAAGGTCTCCAACTCGACTATAGAGGCAGCATGTCCAGTGGCCAGCCCAGTTAATAAGACACCGTCCGCTAAAAAGAATTGAGCCGCGTGTGCATATGCTTCAATACTAATATCAGCAGTGATACTATGTGCGGCATGTTTCTTTTTGATATCACAAATAATTTGTACCTGCTCTGCTCCTATTTGCTTCCGATATCGCAATAATTCTCCAGCATCACTTTCCAGGATTCCTTCATCACCCACATGAGCAAAAACAAATCCTTCCGATCTTATAAAATCTAGCCCACTAGCTGCTGCAACTGCTATGGCTTGTTTATTGGCACCTGCTAGAATTTGAAGTCCTATACTCCAATTGGGGAATGCTGCCCTTAATGTTTGGGCCACTACCGTACAACTTGCTACAATTTCAGGACCTACTGTACGCTTGAGATAAGGGATATCATGCATATTCTCTATAATTATGCCATCTAATCCAGCATCGTACAGCACTTGAGCTTCTTGGAGCGCCAAGTCAGTAATTTCTTGAATGGATAAATTATGTCTAGGAGTACCTGGAAGTGCTCTTAAATGAACCATTCCAAATATTTTTGCCTTCTTCATTATGTAGGTTTAGTATCATTAACAGAGAAGTAGTATCATTGAGTGCTGTTAAAACTACTTATTATGAATCAATATCTGAATTTTTCGGAAGAGCTTTTACAAGCACGTAAGCACAATAAGCCCATTGTAGCCTTGGAATCAACCATTATTTCCCACGGTATGCCTTTTCCACAAAATATGGAAACTGCACTAGCAGTGGAACAAAGAGTACGGGCTGAGGGTGCCGTCCCTGCAACTATCGCAGTAATGGATGGCAAACTTTGTGTTGGCTTAGAGGAATCGCAGATAGAACGGATAGCGCGTCAAGGACAAGCTTGTATCAAATGTAGTAGAAGAGATTTACCGCATGTATTAATGACAGGTCAGATTGGGACTACTACAGTAGCAGCCACTATGATTATAGCTGAACTAGCTGGAATAGAAATCTTTGCAACTGGAGGTATTGGTGGTGTACATAGAGGTTATGAGCAAACTTTAGATATATCTGCAGATCTACAAGAATTAGCAAATACGAATGTAGCTGTCGTATGTGCAGGAGCAAAGTCCATTTTAGATCTTCCTGCGACACTGGAATACTTGGAAACGCATGGAGTCCCGGTGCTTGGGTTTCAAACCAGTGAATTCCCAGCATTTTTTAGTTCGACTTCAGGATTAA
>CAJXMP010000036.1 GCA_913056515.1 uncultured Lewinella sp. | reverse complement strand
GACCATACCCGCCATAAATCCGTAAATCCATTTTCCGGTATTCGTAGAAGCTGCAGTTACTGGATCTGTAGCCATGAATGCCATTGCAAATAAGAATGACCCCATATAGAAGTGGTAATACCAAGGAATTTCCATATACTCAGTAGCTCCCCATCCGTTTAGTAACAAACCAGTTACTGCACATCCTAGTGCCATACTTACCATTACTCTCCAACTAGCAATACCAGTTGCAATCAAGAAGATTGCTCCAAAGATGATAAATGGCTTACACGTCTCACCAATTGATCCTGGGATTAATCCCCACCACATCTGAGATACGGTAAACTGTGAGGTTACTGCTTCCCAACCACCGCTTACTGCAAGTGATAGTGGTGTTGCACCAGAGAACCCGTCTATGACGACTCCGCCCTCACCAAAGACACTCCATCCAAAGGAGCTAAACAGATTATCTAGCCAACCGTGTACCATAGTGTACTCCGTTGAATAAACAATTCCTTCTTTAGCGATTCCTGAAATCCATACATCATCTCCTGAGATGGTAGTCGGATATGCAAAGAATACAAATACACGAGCCAAAAGCGCAATATTCCAAATGTTCATACCTGTTCCACCAAAGGCTTCTTTTCCTAATACTACTGCAAAGATTATCGCAATAGATAGAATCCAAAGCGGTAAATCTGGTGGCATGATTAAAGGAATCAATGCACCTGTAACCAAGTAGCCCTCTTCAATCGGGTGCCCTTTCTTGGCTGCATAGAAGAACTCAATACCTAGTCCAACCACATGTGCTACTATAAATAGTGGCAACATTTTAATTAGACCATGAGTCAACTTTAAGTGGAATCCACTGAATAAACCAGTGTATTCACCTAATGCATAAAAATGCTGATGACCTATATTATACGTACCAAACAAGTAGCAAAGCTGTAATGCAATTACAACATGTACCATCGTACGCTTCAAATCAATACCATCGCGAATGTGCACCCCATTCTTAGTTGTTTCGTTTGGTGCAAATGCGAATGTGAAGAAACCATCAAAAAGCGTGTGTAAAAACTTCTTCTCCTTTGCTGGCTCTATTCTCTTCAAAAACTTTATTAAACCATTATTCATTTCAAAAAGATTCGATGTTGATTTAATTCAATTATTATATTTTAATCTGATTACTGCTCTCTAAGCGTTTCCAGACCTTCTCTCAATATTTTCTGTACAGGTTGCTTAGAAGTACATACAAACTCACAAAGCGCCATATCTTCTTCCACTACCTCTAATAAACCTAAGCCTTCCATACGCTCATAGTCGTTAACAAGGATAGACTTTAATAAATGTTGAGGATAGATATCCATAGGCAATACCTTCTCATACTGTCCAGTCACTACAAAAGCACGATACTCACCATGGGTGTTCGTATCAACTTCAAATTCGTGATTCTTGAACAAGAAATTCGGGAAAGTATTCGAGATAGATGGTCTAGGAGATAATGGTAATAACCATCCGAACATCTCATAGTAATCACCTTCTTCTATTACTGAAATCTGGTCGTCAAAAATATTCAAGAACTCTGAATCTTGCTTTTGCTCACCAGAAAGTACATCACCGGAAATAATCCTAGGTTGCTCCGTTTTAATGTTGTCTTTAAGTAACTCTCCTACGTTTGCACCTGCATAAGTACGAGCGTATGTTGGTTGATTGACATTACCGCCAATTACAACTACACGACTAGCATCAAAGACACCCTCAGTAACCATTTTACCAATAGTAATGACTGCCTGAACATCTAGTGTCCAAACGGTTTCGTTGGAATTAATAGGTGCAGTGTGGTGAATTTGAATACCTACATTACCTGCTGGGTGAGCACCGTGGAAATAAGTCTTTACCACTCCTTCCGCAGCTGTAAATGCTGCAGATGGATCTTGTTCAGACTTTCCATCTAATCCAAGGTGTACTTGACCAGAAGTCATTTTACCAAGCGCTTTCAAACCTGCTGCAAATGCATCCTCGTTACCCTCTACCACAAAATTCAGATTTGGAGCTAATGGCGCCGTATCAAAAGTAGATACAAATATATTTACAGGAACTTCCGCAGGATCAACCACTACGTTATATGGACGTTGACGAATCATAGAAAATGCCCCATACTCACTCATGAAAGCAACTAAATCCTCTCGGCTTACCTCATCTAAGTTGATTTTAGGTAATGCTCTAGAAGATTGCTTTTTATCTGCAAGAATTACAATTTCTTTGATTGCACGTTTTTCCTTTCTGTTAATAGCAATAACCTCTCCACTTACCGGTGCAACGTACTTCACATCAGGATACTGCTTATCAAAAAACAATTCATCCCCAGCTTTTACGCTATCCCCTACCGCAACGACTACCTTTGGAATAGGCTTAATTCCAAAATAATTAGGTGGTTGCACAGCGAATGTGTTAGCCTTAACCTTTTCATTGATTTGCTCCGTTGCAGCTCCTTCAATCAAGATATCGTGTCCCTTGTCCAAACGAACTACGCGTTCTCCAGCTACACGAGCAGGAAGACGTTTTGCAAACAACTCACTTAATGTTGGAAAAATTGAAAAATTACGATTTGTTTTATCTGCTCCAGACTTTTGAGCCTCCACCATGAGAAGGTTATCCGTCAGCTGAAGTAAAACTGCAATTACAACTACTGCCAAAACCACTATTAAACTTGTGGTATAGAAGTTACCAGAGTTTGAGGAACCTTGGCCGTACATAAAATTAGAGAAAATCATCAGGCCTGTTACTAAAGATAGCCTGCTTATTCCTTTTTTCATTGACAAAATTTGTATTGTTCAAAAATGTCAGCTCAAGCCTTAATTTGATCAATTATACTAACCTAAAAAACCTAAGCAATACTTAGAAAACATCATTTCTGCATGTGTTCAGCGCAAATATAAAAAGACTTCAATTATAATTGTTTACCACCTTGTAATATCCAAGCCTACATAAGCTATTTAGATTTATTCTAAATAGTGGATTTATTTAAAAATACTTGCCAGTTTAAAAAGCCTTTAATAGCGACTATGATATACACCACAAATAGAAGGGAATAGAGCCATGCTCCTTGAGAAAAATATATACCTACATAAACCAAATCAATCACTATCCAATACAACCAACTCTCCAAATTTTGACGAATTGTCATTATAGTAGCAGATAAAGCCAAACAGGTTGTACTAGCATCTAAGAATGGTACAGCAGCATCTGTATATTGACTAAATAGAAAACTAATTGGAATAGCTGCAAGTATAGATACTAGGATATAATTAACATGGCTTCGGAGCTTTAGTCTTGATACTTGTAAAGTGGCTCCGGCTGATTTATTCCAGGCGATAATACCCCAAACCGCCATTCCAAAATAAATCAAATTCAAAATACCATCGCTGTACAGCTGATATAAAAAGAATCCACCATAAGCAATAGAAAGACTAGATATCCCTCCGAACACCCAACAAAGGCGTTTTCCTCGGGCCGCAAGCACTACATATAGGATACCGGTTATTAATCCGATATAATCCGCTATATGAAGCGCCTTTAATTCGTTAAGTAATTGTTCCATGCCTTTTTACCTGAGATACAAACATAAAAAAAGCGGCTCGTAAGCCGCTCCTTTTTATTTCTTTTCTTAGTCCTCTTTTACTTCTTTCACACCCTTTCGAACCAATTTACTTTCTTCAATCTTAATGGAGGTAGGTCCATCGGTGATTTGGAACTCTGTTCTACGATTTAAGCGATAAGCACTTTCCTGTTGCTCTTCAGTCTCAAGACCTAGAATAAAGTCTTCCGTCAGCACTTGTCCTACTGGTAGGAAATCGAATTCCGCCGCTTCTTTCTCTGTAATCGTGTAAGGCTTAGACTCTCCTTCACCTAGAGCTTCAATTCGATACTTTGCAATACCGCGTTCCACCAACCAGTTTTTGGCTGAATTAGCTCTGCGCTGAGATAAATCATAGTTATACTTAACCTCACCACGCTGATCCGTATGAGACAGTAATTCAATCTTCATATCTGATTCACTATTCATCAACTCTAAGATAAATTCTAAATCACTTTCAGACTCTTTCAAAATCTTATCGTCATTGAAATCATAAATGATATTTTGAAGAACAATAGGGTTCTCTGTAGTAATCGTAATATAAATTGGCATTGGCTCCAAGAAAATATCCTCCATCCAATCTCTTGAATCGACCAAACCTGTAGTTTCAAGACTTAGTGTATCTGAAAAATAATCTGCTCTACTTACAATTACAGAATAAATCTTATCCAATTCTAACTCAGAAGCATAATCATTCGCTTTAGCGTTAGATAGATTCTTAACCACTTTGGGCTGACCAGAAGTCATATCAACAAGCTGCAACTTGGTATCTAATAGTGGTTCTCTCGTTTCTTCATCAAATACCTTAGCCATCAAATTAGCCAAGATGATTTTGTAACTAACATTATAAATGTCGTCACAACAAGTTCTTGAATTAACGGATTTGGCACCTGCTCCTACTCTGTTAGAAGTAAAGAATCCTCGGTATCCATCCGGAGTAATATTGTAGTATTGATCATCCACTGTACTATTCACCCCTAATCCCATATTAGCAGGTACAGACCATCTTGATCCATTCCATTCAGATTGGAATACATCCATTCCTCCTACTCCTACATGACCATTTGAACTGAAATACAACATCCCATCTTGATAGAATGGTGTGATTTCATCTCCACTAGTATTAATCTTTGGACCTAAAGAAATTGGATCTCCATAAACACCTCCGCCAATGTAAGTGGCATAATAGATATCCCATCCACCTTCTCCACCTTCCATATTACTACTGAAGAAGATAACCTCTTTACCAAACAACTCTCCCACTGCAGGATAATTGGCTAAATAATCTCCATTAATACCGTTTACTTCTTCTGGAGCTGCCCATCCGTTACCAGATTTTTGAGACATATAAATTTTTGAGGAGGTCAAACCATTACCATTCAATTCCTGACGGGTAAAATATAGTCTATTACCATCTCTAGAAATACTGATATTCGCTTGATATTTTCCAGTATTAATATGATCACCAAGGGCTTCCGGTTCTGCTAGTCCTTTCTCTGTACGTTTAGCGGTGAAAATTTTCACACCCGTTAATACCTTGTCCTCATCTTTTTTATCCTTTGCTTCTTCATCAATCACTACTCGCGCGTAATAGATCACTTCACCAGATGGATCCCAAACAGCCGAATATTCAGAATATTTAGTATTTACTTTCTTTCCTGCATGCGTAACTGTACGGCCATCAACAGCAGTTGCATTCATCATATAATCACAGCCTCTTAGTTCGATCTCAGCCAGTTCTTTAGCTTTTTCATCTGTGGTCAATTCAATGAATTTTTGTAATTGCTCTTTTGCTGTTGCAATGGCATCCTCGTCAATATCTTCCACATCTTGATTCATCCTTATTGCCTTCGCATACCTGAATCTAGCATCAATGAATTGATTGGTTTTATCCTTTCTCAATCCAGAACGATATCTTAAAACTGCACGCTTGTAATTTCGAGTCATCATATAAAGATCACCTAAAAAGATAGCTATCTCTGGATCTTTATCCTCTTCATAAGCAGCTTCTAACTGCTCAATAGCATTATCATATTCGAACTTTTCCACTTGCTCTTCGGCCAAGGCAATACGCTTCTTAGGCGTCAAACGACCTGCAGCAGGTTGAGCGAAAGCTGAACCTAATATCAAAACTGAAAAGAATAGTGTTAATATATTTCTCATTGCTTTATTTATCTGCTTTGAATAATGATTAGCTTCAATTATAGTCTAGGACAGAAGATCTTACTTGGTAGTTCGATCTTAGGTTGAGAACTAATGATATAGTTGGCTGCCAATTCAAAGGCATATTTTTGATCTAGTGTTTTACCTAAATAGATATCATATGCAAAGGCCACACGTAAAGCATCCTTCTCATAACCCAACAATAGTTGAGGAGTAGGGATACCATTCAAATTGGTAAATCGATATCCAGCACCGATTTTAAGAACCTGATCTTTAATAGTCTCTGTCTCTTTATCCTTAAGATTCATCGCTAACCAAGCGTGTATGTTATACTGATGCCAAACATTAGACAATTTCACAAAAGCCGTCGGCTCTAGGTATAATTCATCTTTACGAAGTTCACGCTTCATCATGATATGACCACTAAAGAAGGTTGGAACAGTCGCACTTGCAACGCCTGGATTAACCGGCTGATTTCCACCCGTTGTATCTACTGGAGGATTTCCAATTGAACGTATAACAGCTCTGTTCGTCAAACTATTAATATTGGACATACTAAATCCAGCCTCAAAAGATTCTTTACTTTTCTTCTTGTTGGTCTTGAAAACAAGACCGGCATTGATTGTATTTTTTCCACCTGGCGTCGTCTGACCTTGCCCTTGCCCCTGGCCACCAATTCCGCCTAGAGAGATATTTTTATATGGATCGCTGGAAGAATCTATCGAACCAAAAGAATTGGATGCTGCATCATAGGTATCAGCAATACTATATCCACTCAAATTAAAATCACCAAAAGTTTCTTGACCCCATTGTAGACCAACAGTGAAAACCCTTCTTGTCTTTTTATCACCAATATCAAAATGATACGCTGCAGATAAATAATATCCAATTGTAGGCAAGTTACCAATTCCCGCTACGTCTTTGTAGAAGATAGCTCCAATACCTACCCAATCATCTTTCTTCTTACGAAATCCGTTTAAGATGGGAGAATCAAAATAAGCAAACGGTGTCGTCACCTGACTAAACCCCCATTGCTCTCTATATAAACCACCAACTCTAAGGGTTCCTAGAAAGTCACCTGACTTCGCTGGATTTACAAAAAGTGGATTTAACTCATAGAGTGTGGAGTTCACAACACTCTGTGTGTTCCCTGCCATAAACCCTGCAAAGAAGAAAAACACAAATGCTTTAAGCAATTTCATATGGTAAATGTTTACTATGATCAGTATACTTTAGTGAGTGAATCGGAATGTTAATACAAACATATATCCTCCCAAAATGATAAATCTCAAAATATTGCTAAGTGAATTTAAGATTCTCGAAAAATAAGTTCTTTTCAATGGAATTCCATAAAAACACTGGCCCTTTTTTTAGACAAAGCTGTTAAAACGCTCGAACTGAATAAAATTAAGCAGATTCTAGGGATTCAAGTCTTTTCCTAATGCAAAATCGAATCGAATCGACATCTTGTTTCATCATACAATTAAAATGCCCCCATGGACATGCTTCAAATCCTATTTTAGAACAAGGTCTACAGCCCAAATCTTTCACCTCAAAGTGCTCCACCGAACCCTTACCATCCACTAAATAGGGATACATTCCAAATTCAGGAATTGTAGATCCCCATAGAACTATAATATCCTTCCCTAATGCAGCAGCCATGTGCATCAAGCCCGTATCCGAAGTAATCACCAAATCACAAGTTTCAATTAGTTGTGCAGATCCTTCAAGATTAGTTTCCCCACAACAATTCACAGCAGACAACTTCTTCGCCAAATGTTCAGCTGCAACATACTCACTTGGGCCTCCTAATAATAGCACTTCTGCATTCAATCCTTGCAATATCCGTTCTAACAAGCTATTTGGAATCTGTTTCGTAGCATGGGCGCCACCTAATACTACACCTATTCGACTACCCCGCTTGGGGTATTTTTTTTCTAAGGCTTCTTGTTGCGTAAAAAAGAAATCTAGACCAGTACCATCATTCTGTACACCTAAAGATTCAATAGCTTCAAACATCCTATCCACAATATGCTTTGCAGGCAATACATCTAAACCTAGATTTACTTTCAACCACTTGGGTACATTAATCTTATCTAAAGTATAAGTAGGCAACTTTAATAATGATTGAATCTTTTTGGACCGGATATTCGCATGTAAATCAACTATAAATTGAAAATTGGCCTGTCGTAGACCCTGCGGGTTCTGCTGCACTTCTTCTAAGGTCCAAACCTTTTTCACATAGGGATTGGACTCACTTATGGAAGTAAATCTAGCTTTAGTCAATACATGAATTTCTGCATTCAGTTGTTGGTGTAGGCAACGAATGACTGGGGAACATAGCACAATGTCCCCAATAGAAGAAAATCGTATGACCAAAATTTTTTGAACCTCCACTGCATCTATTTTGGCTCAAGTTAATAAATCCTATACTCTCTCGAGTCATTACCAGCCAAATGGCTGTGTAGAATGCTTATCCTTGGACACTTTGATTGGCTTTGTCTTTTTTTCTGTAACCGTCTGCAAAAGCAAATGATCAAAGAAATGTGTTAAGGATCCAGGAACGTTCGATGTTTGCTTACTCCAAGCTAATTCATGTTCAGTTCCTATAGTTTTTTCCGTGATATACATATAAGATTGACTAGGCTGAAACAAGTCATAACTCAATAATCGAATAGAATCTTTTAATTGAAATAAAGCCTTTACCTCTGCACGCTCTAGGTGCTTAATCATCAGGAAACTGTCTTGCGTTGCATTCATACCAAGTACTTGCCCATTTTTCAAAATGGCATATGCTTCAATGGGAGCCCCAGACTCCCCATATCCAAACTCCAAGCGATCTTCGGGAATAGTTTCTTGCGTATAATAAGGCACTGCACAAGACGCGCAAAAAAGAAGTGCAAAAATAGATAGTATTGAGGTTCTTAAATCCATAAGTATGCTGCTGTAGTTTTTGCATATATAAATAAAATTAATAAGTTGTGCAGCATACATCTATTGTTAAAATTATTTTAAAAGGGACATTTACGCTATTTTTAAAGAATAAATAGACCAAATTGTAGGTTCTAATTACTGCTATAAATAATTTAAATATGAAAAAGGTTTTATTACTCGCATGTATTCTTGTTGGCTCTATTCAGTTTGTATCTGCACAAACGGCAAGTATAGATGCTACTCAAATGGAGGCAGCTAAAAAGGCTGCAGATCAAAACGAAGACATTCAAGTTTGGGAATGTAAGAAAAGTGGATCTGTAACTTTTGTAAAAACAGTAACAGATAATCAAGGGAACAACAACTTTGTACCAGTTACCTTTGACGATAAATCAAAAACATTTGTAGAATCTAATCTGAAGCCATCTTGCAGTGTAGGTGAAAAAGCTTCTTGTGCATCAAAAGATGCTAAAGCTGCATCTTGCTGTGCTTCCAAGGGAGAGGCTAAGGCAACTGCTGAAACTAAAGCTTCTTGTGCATCAAAAGATGCTAAAGCTGCATCTTGTTGTGCATCTAAGGGAGAGGCTAAGGCAACTGCTGAAACTAAAGCTTCTTGTGCTAGCCAAGCTGATGCAAAAAAAGGGGCTTGTTGTGCATCTAAGAAAGCTGATTCGTCGAAATCATAATATTGTCTCCCTATAACCCAATGTACTCTATGACCAAGAATCTAATCTTACTCTTTGCATCGGTTGTTTGTATGGGATGTTTTGTTCAAGCACAAAACTTTTCCAACCAAAACGACCAACAGGAATCCTCGATCATGAAGTTCGATAGGAGATTCCATGATTTTGGAAAAGTCAAAAAAGGAGAAAGTAGGACTACTGAATTCGAATTCACCAATGTGAGTAAGGAACCTCTTATCATTGATTTGGTTTCTGCTTGTGATTGCACTACGACAGATTATCCAAGGTTACCCGTGCAACCTGGTGAAAAAGGTATCATAAAAGTAGTTTTTGATTCGACGGAAAAAGAAGAATCTGAGGTTATTGATATAGACATTTACTTAAGAAATACCGATCCTGAAACGGGTATACCGCTTTCAGAAACTTTGAAATACAAATTCAATCTGGTGAAATAAAACAAAGGCAGTCTTCGGGCTGCCTTTTTCATTAGACCAACTTTCCTTTCCGCACTTCATTTAGGTTTTGTATTTTCACAGCAAATAATCATTCAAACATGTTAGCAGTCATCACAGGTGCAACTAAAGGACTAGGTAAAGCTATAGCGGAAACATTTGCAAAGAATCAGTTTGATCTAGCTATTTGCGCTAGGAATCAATCTGATCTGGAGCAATTTAAAACAATGGTAGAATCTCAATTTGGAATTCAGGTTCATACCTTTCAAGCCGATTTGTCCGTAAAAACAGCTGTACTTGAATTTGCAGCTTTCATAGAAGGCCTGCAACAACCCATTGAAGTATTGGTTAATAATGCTGGATCTTATGTACCAGGAGGTGTTTTAAACGAGGAAGATGGTGCCATGGAGTTTATGCTAAACACTAACTTAATGAGTGCTTATCACTTGACCAGAGCACTTCAACACCAGATAAGCACCACTACTAAAGCATATATCTTCAATATGTGTTCTATCGCTGGTCTGCATGCATACCACAATGGAGGAGCTTATAGTGTATCGAAGTTTGCTTTGAATGGATTCACAAAGAACCTTAGGGAAGAACTGAAAGAAAAACAAATTAGAGTATCTGCTATTCACCCAGGAGCAACCATGTCTGACTCTTGGGCAGGATCGGATATCTCACCAGATCGAATTATGGAAGCGCAAGATATAGCTATTGCCATTTGGTCAGCTTACAGCATGAGCGCCAAAGCCGTAGTCGAAGACATTATCCTTAGACCTCAACTTGGAGACCTTTAATCAATCAACATGGGAATCAAAGCATCACTTATCCGCCCTTTTGCCAAAAAGACTGCTTCCAATATTGAAAAATGGGCATCGAACCCTATTCAAGCGCAAGAGAAAGTTTTCCAAAACCTGCTGTCTACTTTAAAACAAACGGCCTACGGAAAAGAAAATGGTTTACAAGACGTCAACTCCTACGAGTCATTTAAAGAAAAAGTTGCTATCAATGATTATGAGGCTTTACGCCCTTATATTGATCGGATTATACAAGGAGAAGAGCATGTACTTTGGAAAGGAAGACCAAAGTATTTTGCAAAAACATCGGGCACTACTTCAGGGGTAAAATATATTCCTTTAACTAAGGAAAGTATCCCCAATCATTTTGGTACAGCGCGTAATGCGATGTTCAACTTTGCTGCACGAACAGGGAAATTTGATTTCTTTGATGGCAATATGATCTTTCTATCTGGAAGCCCGGAACTCACTAAAACAGGTGGAATCAATACAGGAAGACTATCCGGTATTGTCAACCACATGGTCCCTTCTTGGCTTAAAGCGAGCCAACTACCCTCCTATGCAACGAACTGCATAGAAGAATGGGAAATCAAACTAGATGCTATTGTTGAAGAGACCCTTCAAAAAGACATGCGTTTAATCAGTGGTATTCCTCCATGGGTACAGATGTATTATGAACGCCTTTTGGACCGAACAGGTAAGAAACATATCAAAGATATTTTCCCCAACTATTCTGTATTTACCTACGGAGGTGTCAATTTTGAACCCTATAGACAAATATTAGAAAACTTAGTCGGTAAGCGTTTAGATAGTGTAGAAACCTATCCAGCTTCAGAAGGATTTATAGCCTTTCAAGATCAAGCTGAAAACAATGGTTTACTCTTAAATGTCCAATCTGGAATCTTCTTTGAGTTCATTCCTTTAAATGAAATCAATAACCCTAATCCAACTAGAGTTTCGCTTCAAGATGTAGAACTTGGAGTAAATTATGCCATCATCCTGAATACGAATGCAGGGCTTTGGGGGTATAATATCGGAGATACAGTAGAATTTGTGTCCCTAGCACCATATAGAATAAAAGTTACTGGACGTATCAAGCACTTTATCTCAGCCTTTGGCGAACATGTCATAGGTAAAGAAGTGGAAGAGGCTATGCTTTACGCCAGTCAAAAACATGGTGTACGAATCGTCGAATTTACCGTTGCGCCAAATATCAATCCAACTGACGGCTCTACACCACATCACGAATGGTTGATAGAATTTGCCCAAACACCAGCTGACATCCATGCCTTCGCCCAGAGCCTAAATGAAGAAATGTGTAGACAAAATATCTACTACAATGACCTCATCACCGGTAAGGTACTCGAACAATTAAGAGTCCAGGCATTAGCTAAGGACGCCTTTAGGAATTATATGAAAAGTCAAGGCAAATTAGGTGGACAGAACAAAGTACCTAGATTAGCCAATGATCGAAAAATTGCAGACTTGTTAGTTTAATACTAATTGTATTATTACTTAAACGCCTGATTTACAAACCTTTAATCAAGCCTCAAAAAAAGCGCTTCAGCGAACTTAAAACAAAAAGTGTCGAAAAGTTTTAATTTTTTTGCTTTTCAAACTAAAAAGTTTTAAATTAGATTTCGTGTTAAACAATCTAAAACAAGAATTCTACTAGACACATGAAGCAAGACCGCGTAGAACTTAACGACCGTTTTATCAAAGTATTTAATATCCTTGAAGAACGTGGCGAAGTCATCAAAAACGACAGAAATGGCAAAGGTATAAGCGATTTTGCCAAAAGAATCACCGGAGCAAAAGCCAATGGGCACATCATTAGATGTTACCTAGATGAAGCAAACCCAAGAATGATTACCTATTCACATGCTAGAAATCTATGTAGAGAATACGGTGTAAATCAGAGTTATTTGTTAGAAGGTACGGGATCTCCTTTTGGATTTGATATTCCTGCTGCCTCCATAGAATCTCCTGTAGCCTCAGGAAATATATTATTTACTACAACAGAGGCATTTGCCGGTTCATCCCTTGGTGCAGGATCTTTCCACCAAGAAGAATCGACTATGTTTTCACTACCCAATTTAAACGCCTCCAATAATTATGTATCCTTTCCTATTAATGGTAATAGTATGGAGCCTGTCATTATGAATGGTGATATTGTAGTATGCGAGCCTATAGATAAGATTGACCAGATAAAGGATAATCTAATCTATGCAGTAAAACATAATGGAGCAGTTTGGGTCAAGTATGTAGAAAAGATATACGAGAATGGTCGAGTGGCTAGGCTGAAACTTAGATCCGCCAATTATCTAGAACACGATCCCTTTGTAGAGGAAGTCAACATACATACCAGACTCTATAAAGTCTTGAAAAAAATAGCAGACATTTAATCTTAAGTCATTATAAAACAGGGATCTATTCAGGTCCCTATTTTTTTTGAAATGTATGCTAGCTAACAAATAATGATTTTTTCTATAAAAAATTAATTCGTATATATTAACTTTAGTTAAAATATAAAGTAATACCCGCTTTATATACCATACACGCCTCAATCTCCGTTCAAATTAACATCGTTCACCAAAAATTGGATGACTGATATATTCAGCAATCCTGAAAACCAAAAACAATCCAGGACATGAAACAAAAATTGCTTTTCACCCTTGCCTTGCTGACCCTTTTGGGTAATACAGCCCTTCAGGCAAATTATGTAGCATATGATGCTGAAGATCAGAAGAACTACATAATGAAATATAGGAAGATAGCTATAGAAGAAATGGAACGTACAGGAGTTCCTGCTAGTATCAAATTGGCTCAAGGTCTACTAGAGTCAGCTGCGGGTACCAGTCGATTAGCTACAAAAGGGAACAATCATTTTGGAATAAAATGTGGAAGTAGTTGGGATGGCAAGTCAATGGGACTTTACGACGACGATAGAGATGAGAAAGGTAGGTTGGTAGAATCCTGTTTTAGAGTTTATAAGAATCCGGAGGAAAGCTTCATTGCACATTCGGACTTCTTGAATAACCCTCAAAAAACAAGATATCAATGGTTATTTGACTTAGAAACTACTGATTATAAGGGATGGGCATATGGATTGAAAAAATCTGGCTATGCCACTAACCCAAAGTATCCACAGCTACTAATTGGTTTGATTGAGCGATATGATTTAGATCAATACGATAAAATCAATCACATTGAAATCAACCACGAATTGGAATTAGAGGAAACGAATCCTGTAGCAGTAGCTCCAGAGGTGGAGTCTTCATTCTTGATTATGAATAATAGAGTGAAGATGTTATATGCACAAGAATCTGAAACAATAGAGGAAATAAGTAAACAACATCATGTAAGCACCAAACGGATCATGCATTTCAATGAAGATCGTTATGAAGCTAATGAAGCTTTAGATAAAGGTACCATCATCTATGTTCAGCGTAAAAGAACCTATTTCCGAGGTGCACAGAAATGGCACAAGGTTAAAGCTGGTGAATCCATGTTCTTAATTGCACAACTTTATGGTGTCCAATTAGAGAAATTGTACAAAATGAATCTAATGGAAGCAGGGACAGAACCCCTAATTGGTGAAAAGATTCGCCTAAGAGGTAAAACTTCTAAACCAAAAGATGCTCCTAAAACCATGCAAGTGGGTGCGGACAACCATACGCCTAAGAGTGATGTTTTCGTTTGGGAACCAGAACAAGATGCTGATGTAGATCAAAAAGATGAAGAAGCTGAGGAAAAGGAAATGCTTTTCAATCATATAGAGGAAGTTTTCCAAGAAGATAACCCGAGTACAGACGAAGAGGATACCACTTTGGAATTGCCAACTACGGATGCTGCTGAGGATACTATTGATCTTCCTGAAACCATAGAATTACCAGAATTACCTCCATTGGAAGAAGAAGTTGATCAACCTAATAACACAGAACCATATCAAGTACATACAGTAGTCAAAGGAGATACCTTATATAATATCTCCAAACGATACAATATTACAGTTGATGCACTAAAATCCATGAATCAACTTTTAGATAATAATATCAAGATTGGTCAACAGCTTGTTGTTAAGAAATAAAAAAGAGGAGGGCAAATTGCCTTCCTTTTTTTATTTTGCTAAAAAAAAGATGAAAAACCTTTTCACCATATTCTTTCTTGTATCTAGTAGCCTTTTTCTTCAAGGCCAGGATGTAGATTATTCCATTTGGGGGATCAAAGGTGGAACAACCGTAGGATTCCAAACTTGGAATAATATTGATCAGGATGCATTATTTGCCTATAACGGTAGTCTTTTCTTTGAAAGTTTAGATGACCTAGATGCTCCAGCATCCCTCTTTGCGAGTATAGGGTTTAGTCAAAAAGGATCTGCGAAGCGTAATATTCGCCTTTTTGATTTGAACGGTAATCTGCTGAATACCAATGTGACTAGAAAATATGTATTCAATAATATTGTTTTAGCGCTTGGTGCTAAAAAGAGATTAGATAGGGGATCCAAGTCCTTCACACCATATTACACGGTAGGCGTATTTGGTTCATATACCATCTCCACAGTATTAGGGCAAGCTGCCACAACTGGATTTGGAGCTATTTTTGATCCAATTGATGAATATGTAAGACCTGTTAATTATGGTATCCAACTAGGTGGTGGCTTTGAGCGTAGAATCAACAAGTATATAGGTCTACAACTAGATTTTTCTGCTTTTCCTGAGTTGTCGTACCAATATGTTGAAATGTACGGAGGCGGCAATCCTCCGTTGGTATATAATCCATATACTGGCCAACAAGTAGTGCTTCGAGATAGAAACATTCGGAATCTAGCCTTTGAAATTACAGTTGGCTTAAGGTTCTTAAGAGAAATAATTTATGTAGACTAAAAAAGGGGCTTAATAGCCCCCTTTTTGTATCCTTTCCATATCTCTTTTCTGATCCTTCTCCCTTATGGAATCTTTCTTGTTATGAGACTTTTTACCCGTAGCAAGGGCAATTTCGAGTTTAGCAAAACCACGCTCATTGATAAAAAGCCGAATCGGCACTATAGTATTTCCCTTTTCTTTAACACGCTTCAAGAGTTTTTTCAACTCCTGCTTTTTTAATAACAGCTTTCGAGCTCTCCTAGGCTCATGATTCGCATAGGTGCCAAACTCATACTCTTTAATGTATAAACTACGTACAACCAAATTGGTCGGATCATCAAAGGCACAATACGCATCAGTTAAACTGACATGTCCTGCTCTAATAGACTTTATTTCGGTACCCTGTAACTGAATACCTGCTTCAAACCTATCGGTTAGAAAGTATTCATAAGTTGCCTTCTTATTTATAAACTCGGTGGTTTTATTCTTCTTACTCATAACACTCCGTCTTCGCTGTTATCCTCTATTTATAAAGCAATAATAACCTTTTGATGTTTAAATACGTTCAGCTGGTCGCTAGAATTTTATCTTACTCCCCTACACTTGAATAATCATTCATCAATTTATCATTCAAGAAAGTAGTCATCTTCTTGAATAAGTGATAACGTGTTGGTCCGCCATATATACCATGATTCTTATTGGGATATACATAGGTATCGAACTGCTTGTTCGCATTTACAAGCGCTCTAGTCATCTCCGCAGTGTGTTGATAGTGTACATTATCATCTGCTAAACCATGGACCAATAGATAATTCCCTTTCAACTGATCCGCAAAATAAACGGGTGAATTATCTCGATATCCAGACTCATTCTCAGCATAGGTACGCATATATCGTTCCGTGTAAATAGAATCATACCACTTCCAACTAGTAACAGGTGCCACTGCAATTGCCGCCTTGAACACATCATTACCTTTCAACAAACATAACGAGGACATATAGCCACCGTAAGACCAACCAAATATTCCAATTCGATTCGCATCGATATAATCCAATTCACCAAAATACTTTGCTGCATCAATTTGATCAATGGTTTCATAATGCCCTAATTGCTGATAGGTCATCTTCTTAAACTCCTCACCTTTTCCTCCTGTCCCACGATTATCAACACAAGCTACAATGAAACCCTGCTGAGCTAGCATCTGAAACCACCAGTAATTCTGTCCACCCCATCTGTTGGCTACTTGCTGAGATCCAGGGCCACCATACAAATACATAAACAGTGGATATTCCTTGTTCACATCAAAATCTGCTGGCTTAATCACATAAGCATTCAACTCTACCCCTTTTGAAGGCTTAATAGTCATTATTTCAGGTGCTTGCAGATCCATACTTTCATGCAAACTATTCAGCCTTGCATTATCCTCAATAAGCCTTACAGACTTTCCTTTACGATTAAATACTTCGTAAGTAGTCGGTTGGCTATTCGTCGAATGTCTAAGTACATAGTAGTCATAGGTGGAGCTGAATTGCGCTGTATTCCATCCCTTTTCTTGTGGTAATTTACGCTTATTCGATCCATCTAACTGGATAGCATAAACGTAGCGCTCAGTGGATCCATCTTCTGCAGATAAATAGTATAATTCTGATTCATCTTGGTCATAACCATAAAAATTAGCTATATCCCAGTCTCCTGAAGTGATTTGTTTGATTAATTTCCCATCTAGACCATAATGATAAATGTGATTAAATCCATCTTTTTCAGAGGTCCAAAGAAAAGAGGACGCCCCGTCCAAAAAGGTCAAATTATCTGTAATATCTATATAGTATTTATTCTTTTCCTTTAGAATCACAGTGGACGATCCTGTTGTAGGATTGACCAGATTTAGTGTTAATTCATTCTGATGTCTATTCATCATAGTCACACATAATCCCTTATCTGCTGCCCATTTAATTCTTGGAGTATATAACTCTGGATCCACAGGAAGATCAGATTGAACTTGGGTATTATTGTCTACATCATATACATGAATACTTACTGTTGCATTGCGTTCCCCTACTTTTGGATACTTAAAGGTCTGATATTCTGGATACATCTCGTCTTTGTAGATCGTCATGGTGAATTCCTTCACATCCGTCTCATCAAACTTGTAGTAAGCAATATACTTTCCATCTGGACTCCATTGAAATGCCTTGGTGAATCCAAACTCTTCCTCGTAAACCCAATCTGCCGAACCATTTATGATAGTATTAAATGCACCATCATTCGTTATAGCTGTAACTTTGTTGCTAGCTAGGTCTTTTACATATAGGTTGTTTTCAAAAACAAAGGCAACTTGCGTACCAGCGGGATTAAAACTAGCATGCATAACTTTTTTGCGATCATATAAGGGCATAAAGTTTTTGCCATCCCAAACATAAAAAAAGGCTTTAGACGAGCGGCGGTATATCCCTTCCCGTTCATATTCCACTAAAATCTTGGATTCGTCTGCACTAAAAGAATAACCCGACATAGATACATCGGCTTCATCCGATTTACCTGCTTTTTTAAAAGCAAAAATGTCTTCCATAAATTTACCAGATTGGATACTGTATTTCTTAATCACTCCATCCTCTAAACGAGTGTAGGAACTCCCATCATTCATGAAATTGAAACCTGGTACACTCCGCTCATAAAACTTGTAATTCAACCAGAGGTCTTCAAGCGTAATTTCATTTTGGGCATTGGACAGGTGAATACCTGCTCCAACAAAAAGTAGAACAAATAAAATTCTAGACATAATATTATGGCTTTACTAAACTTGATTATTGCATGTAAATAATCTTATCGCGCTCTGGGCCAGTAGAGACAATAGAGATTTTACAATCGAGTTCTTTTTCTAATAAATTCAAATAATCTTTCAAAGCGGCTGGCATCTGGTCAGGAGTAGTTACCTCCTCCAAGCTTTGGTTCCATCCCGCTACAGATTCCAATTGGACTTGCTGATCTGAATTACACAAATCAAAAGGTAATTGTTTACTCAGTGAACCATCTTTAGTCACATAATGAGAAGCATACTTAAATGACTCAAATATATTAAGTACATCCACCTTGGTTAATACCAACTGGGTGACTCCATTCAGCATAATGGTGTACCTCAATTGTGGAACATCCAACCAACCACATCTTCGTGGTCTACCAGTAGTTGCACCAAATTCACCACCTTCCCGCTGAATTTGTTCCCCTATATCGTCAAACAACTCTGTTGGGAATGGTCCACCTCCTACTCGAGTACAATATGCCTTAGATATCCCAATCACTTCATTGATCCGTTGAGGAGCAACACCTAAACCATTACAAACACCTGAAGTGATGGTATTAGAAGAAGTAACATAAGGGTAGGTCCCGAAATCAACGTCTAACATGGATCCTTGAGCACCTTCTGCCAAAACTTTTTTCCCTTCGTTCAACACTTCATTAACATAGTATTCGCCGTCTACACAATTTAAAGCCTTAAGCGTTTCCAAAGAACTGAACCACTTAGCTTCTTCCGCTTCCAAATCAAAGTCAACTGCACCATAAAGTTCAGCTAAGCCTAAGTGTTTTGACTTTAACTTATTGTACTTCTCTTTAAAATCAGACTCAAACAAATCACCTACTCGGAGTCCATTTCGTCCTGTTTTATCCATATAAGTGGGTCCAATCCCTTTTAGAGTAGAACCAATTTTTTCTTTTCCTTTTGCTTTTTCTGAAGCCGCATCCAATAAACGGTGAGACGGTAATATTAAGTGTGCTTTCTTGGCTACTAGCAACCGGTCTTTATAATCTACTTGAGCATCTATTAAAATCTGAATTTCCTTCTCTAAGGTAATCGGATCTATTACGACTCCATTCCCAATTAGATTCATTAAACCTTCCCTAAAAATACCTGAAGGGATAGTATGTAATACAAATTTCTTGCCATCAAACTTTAGTGTGTGACCTGCATTTGGTCCACCCTGAAACCTTGCTACTAGGTCGTAATTATTGGCTAATACATCTACAATCTTTCCTTTCCCCTCATCTCCCCATTGAAGACCTAAAATAACATCAACACCCATTGGATTATCTTTTTGAAAAATTTTTAATTGCTTTTTGATTCACACTCGCTCTCACAGTTCCCATATAAGGTAAGTGAGTGATTAGTAATATTAAACTTTAGAATATCACCCATCATATTTTTAATCTGTTGTACCCTTGGATCACAGAACTCTAAAACCTTCCCACAATCCGCGCAGATTAAATGGTCATGTTGCTTATAACCATAACTCTTTTCATACAATGCTAACTTCTGATCAAACTGATGCCTGATAATTAAATCACAATTAACCAATAGATCGAGTGTATTGTATACAGTAGCTCGACTTACTCTATAATTCTGATTTTTCATGTGAATATACAGGGCTTCAGCATCGAAATGGTCATTTCGTTTATAGATTTCCTCTAGAATTGCAAAGCGTTCAGGAGTTTTACGCAAAGACATTTTTGATAAGTGTCCGGAGAAGATGTTTTTCACCTCCTCAATTATGCGCTCCTCTTTATTATTAGTTTCTGCCATGTTGGTAATTTAACAACTGCAATAACAAAGTTAATAACAATTTATTATTGCAAAACAATTCACCAATCTTAATGAAAATTAGATTATCCTAATCTAGAAACGGTAGAAACACTTTCCAGCTTCAATAAGGCATTGATAGATCGGCTTAATTGATCAATATTATTGACTACTAGACTGATCCTACCTTCAAACACACCCTCGTCTCCCTTGATATTAAAAGAGCGGATATTAACGCCTAGCTGTGAGGAAATCGTGTGGGTTAATTGCTCAATAATTCCTACTCCGGTATCCACTCCCGTGATCTTTAAATCCACTACAAAAGTAGATGCACTCATATTAGACCATTCTGCCTTGAGGATACGATAACCAAAATTCGCCATTAGGTGCGTGGCATTTGGACAATTTGCCCGGTGTATCTTTAAGCCAGTGTTTGC
>CAJXMP010000035.1 GCA_913056515.1 uncultured Lewinella sp. | reverse complement strand
TATTGGTGCCATTATGGCTTCACGACATATATTTGCGATATCTGACCCTGTGTATTCATTTGTTTTTGAGGATAATTTTTTAAAATCAATATTTTTGTCTAATTCTATTCCTTTAGAGTTGATTTGAAATATTATTTTCCGTGCCTCTTCATCTGGTAGGGGGACATAAATGCGGCGTTGAAATCTTCTTCTGAATGCAGAGTCTATTTCCCACGGGACATTGGTTGCACCGATTGTAACGACGCGATCTTCTTTATTTGAAGCCAAACCCTCCATACTTGCTAATAGTTGTGTTTTTACTCTTCTCATTGCATCATTTTCATTTTCATTTCTAGATTGAGTTAGAGAGTCAACTTCATCTATGAAAATTATTGAGGGTTGTTTTTCTTTTGCAACCTCATATAATCTTTTTACTAATTTTTCATTAAAATTTTTTATATTAAGATTTTATTTTAGGTTCACTTTTCATTTCAAAATCTTTAATTAATAGCTAACTAGAATTATCAAATTCATTTGTTAAATTAGAAAGATTTTAAAAGACGTGCCAACAATTAAGGGTACTTTTTTGGGAGCAGTTCCAATCTCAGATTTTCAATTTACTATCCATAAGTTTTCCTAATTAGTGGTGTACATTGTTCTCATCATTTATGTTTATAATAATACTATTAGCATTTTCATATAAAAATTTCAAAGTTCGATGGACGGAATATCTTAGTATGGTTTGCTAAATATGAATTGTAGGTGTGAACCTTAATAACACCACTGTGTAAAAATTTTTTGATTACTCTTAACCATTGAGATGAAAAATTTAAAACAAATTCATCTTACTATTTTTATAATTTTGCCTATTTACCTATACCATCTAATCAAGTATGCTGTATTTTTTAATTTATCTTACATATTTACCAATTTTAGCAAAACTGTCTAAAATATAAATTAGTAAATCTTTATGACTGTCTTTATATGCTTTTGGAATTGAATCTAGCACATTTAAATAAACATCTATATCGTTAATCTCCTTTAAATAGTCGCATAATACATCTATTTGGCCACTACAAATTAATAGTTGAGCCTTAATGAGGGCTATCTCATCATTACCTGTTTCATGTAGTTGTATGAGTATTTGCTCGAATGCTTCAAATACTTTTTTAGAAATAAGGGATTGATCGGGCTGCACCAGAGATTCAAAGTGCATCTCTTTAGGTTTTATTTCAAAAGCTTTTAGCCCGTATTTTATGGCACTTTCATATTGATTAATTTCCAAATAAAAGGCTTGTGTTCCTTCGAGTAAGGATAGGTAGTCTCTTTTTGAATAATTAGCATGTATGGCGTGGTTGAGGAACCATTCAGCTGTCTTTCCTTTTTGTTGAAGTAATAGTATCTCTGCCGTTTTTAGTATTAGTACTGGAGAGAAGTATTGACCTTGAAGCCACTTTTTTAAAGCTGTTTTTTGTTTCCATTGAAACATTAATTGGATGTAAATGGCAAAGGTGGTCGCATGATAAGAGATAGGATTACTGCTACTTAGTATGCTATTTTTACAAACCTCTTCTACGCCCTCATCATAGGATGATTTAAATTTTTGTAGAATTTGTAAAAAGTAATTGATGGCGTTACTATTATTTCGATAATTGAATTTTTGAACTTCTGTGTAGACAAATGCTTCAATTTTTTGTTTAAGCTCATATGCATTGGTATGTGCATAGATTTTACCTAGCAACTGGATAAGGGTTTTAAGCTGTTGTTCGAAACCTAATTTGAGTACATTGTCTTTTAAGATGATAGGGTAGTGATACTCTAATATGGCTTGAACACATTGCCATGGTTCTAGAAAATCACCCTGAATGAAATTTTCTTCAGCACCTTCAATAAGTTTATTGTAGACTTTTTGAATTGTTCTACAATTGTTTAGGCTAGGATTTTTATAATCTTTAGAAGGAAGTACAGATCTCAAATAATTGTTATACTTGTTATCATCGAGCACAGCAGTTTTGTGTATAAAAGCACTTTTAAAGGAAGTACTGAATTTTTTGTCCTTCCGAGCATATTCTCGGATAAATTCCTTTAAATCGTCTGATTCTAGATCTCTTAGGATAGTTGAAATATTCAGTCTGGAAGAAACGGCAGACTGTTGCTTTTTAGTGTTTCTTTCGATTTTTTGTTGAATCAAAAACTTACGCAAATGCATGGCCAAGGCCACTTCATGGGCACAATGTTCTTGTTGAGATTTACAATCACAGGAGCTGGCCACAATTTTTTCGGCTTTAAGCTGTATTTCTACTTCATAGGTTTGGATATCGGCAGAGTAAACACCCATTTCATGCTTAACAAAATGCGTGAGCAACTCATTAGAAAGGATGTTTTCTGCTAGTATCAGTAATGTTTCGTCGTAATAATGTTCTAAATTATTTAGAAATATTGCCATAAGTATAGATAAGCATTAGCCAATATGCTAAGTTAAGGTGACTTTGGTCATAATTCAAGGGTTTTAAATTAATCCCGGAATTTTGTAGGCTTATTTAGAATAAATAGTAGTTTTAATAGCTTTAATTCATTTTTTACTTCACTAGTTTATGAAAACTGTTTTTCTCATCAGACATGCTAAATCTAGTTGGGATGATCCTAACTTGGATGATCATGATCGACCTCTTAATAAAAGAGGAGAGAAGGATGGTCCAAAGATGGCTGAACTATTTCTGGAACAATTTGGTGAAGTAGATGCCATCATTTCCAGCACAGCTGTTCGAGCAAAAACAACAGCTGGACTCTTTGCTGCTGCTTTAAATATTGAAGGCACAGATAGAGTATTACACACTTCTAGTCTATATTGCTCCATGAGTAGAGAAGTGCATGATGTAATCAGGTCTCTTCCTGATGCTTATGAGTCTGTGGCCCTATTTGGTCACAATCCATCATTTACCTCCATTGCTAATCAGTTTGAGGGTCAAGTAATTCCAAATATTCCAACCTGTGGCATTGTGCAAATACAGAGTAATATTAACAATTGGGCAGATTGGTCAGCTCGTAAAGGCAGTATTCAAGCATTTATTTATCCAAAAATGTTCAAATCAGTATGAGGCGAGTATTCCTATTAACTAGTCTTGTCTTATTCACTTTTCAAGCTTGTAAAGAACCCGAAAAGCTTTCAAAACAAGAAGAGGAAGCTTGGTTGGATTTTGTTGAAGATATGTATGTAGCCAAAGCAGCTGCTCAAAGATTATTTGGTTCCGAACGGGATTCTCTGGAAGAAGTATATTTTATGGAAATCTATCAAAAGCACGGAAAGGATAGTACGAGTCTTGATTCATTTATGAATAGGATGATTCAGGATATGATGTTGGAAGAGTTTTATCAAAAATTGAACGATAGACTTCAGATACTAGAGGATAGTATTCTTATTGAACAAGACAATCAATAATTTCTGTGACCAAAGAGCAGACTTCCAATTCTAATCATCGTACTTCCTTCTTCTAAAGCTATCTTATAGTCACCAGACATACCCATGGATAATTCTTTAAAGGCTGGCTGGTTTTTAAAATTATTGTGCTTTACTTCTTGGAAGATCTCCTGCAATAATTGAAATTCTTTTCGGATTTGATCTTTATCCTCCGTGAAAGTAGCCATACCCATTAGCCCATTAATGCTAACATGACTAAGGTCTAATGCCTGGTATGCTTCCATGAATGCATTAAAATCGCTAGGACTTATCCCAAATTTGGAGTCTTCAGATGCTATTTTTATTTGAAGCAATACAGGAATAACTCGTTCGTTATTTCTAGCTTGCTTATTGATTTCCTTCAATAGCTTGATACTATCCACTGCATGGATTAGACTAACAAACGGAGCTATATATTTTACTTTATTGCTTTGAAGGTGGCCTATCATGTGCCATTCTATATCTGAGGGTAGCACTTCTTGCTTTTGACAAAGCTCTTGAACTTTATTTTCTCCAAAAATACGCTGACCTTTTTCATAAAGGCCTTCAATGCTAGCAATAGGTTTAGTTTTAGATACCGCAACTAAACGAGCCTGAGCATTCTCGCAATCTTGAGTAATTTCTTTGAATAATTCCATGCTTAAAATAAACCATGTAGTTCTCGCTGAACCATATTTGTTATATATCCTAAATCTTCTGGGGAATTTACAAAGTCAAGATTATCCACCTCAATAACTAGGAGATTACCATCCTTGTAGGACTTAATCCATTCCTCATATCGTTCATTCAAGCTTTTTAGATAATCAATACTCATTGAACCTTCATAATCACGACCTCTAGTTTGAATGTGTTGTACTAGGGTAGAAGTAGATGCCCTTAAATAGATTAATAGATCTGGGGCCTTTACCTGAGAAGCCATAGTCTTAAAGAGGTTGGAATAATTTTCAAAATCTCGCTTTGTCATCAGTCCCATATCATGCAAGTTTGGAGCGAATATGTTAGCGTCTTCGTATATGGTTCTATCTTGAATGACAGTCTTTGTACCCTTTTGAATTTCAAGGATTTGACTGTATCTACTGTGGAGGAAATAAACCTGCAAATTGAAAGACCAACGGTGCATGTCGTGGTAGAAATCACTTAGATAGGGATTGTCATCTGTAGACTCATAATGAACATCCCAATTAAAGAACTGGGCCAATTTACTAGATAAAGAGGTTTTTCCCGCTCCAATGTTACCAGCTATGGCAATGTGATTATATTTATTTTGGCTACCTAGATCACTCATATGTCTTTTTTCAAATTTTGGGTTAACTTCAAGTGAGGTACAAATTTAGATTATATTTGAAATTCTAAAAAGTTAAGCAGATAAATTAAGCGATTTATCTAAATATTTAATTTACTGTATAAACAAGAAGTACTTTTCGGAATTATATAAAATAACAAATTATTGATGTCTGCATTAATTGAAATTGAGGATTTACGAAAAGTGTATCAAATGGGAACAGAGCAGGTTGAGGCCTTAAAATCTGTTTCTTTAAAGATTCAAAAAAATGAATTCGTAGCATTAATGGGTCCATCCGGATCTGGTAAATCAACTTTAATGAATCTTTTGGGATGTTTAGATACACCAACAAAAGGGAACTACCTGTTAAACAACAAGCAAGTTTCTTTAATGTTTGATGGAGAACTTGCGGAGATCCGTAATAAGGAGATTGGTTTTGTTTTTCAAACATTTAATTTGTTGCCTCGATTAAGTGCTTTAGAAAATGTTGCTTTACCCTTGGTTTATTCAGGTGATTCTAAGAAAAAAAGGGAAGAAAAAGCCCTAAGAGCTTTAGATATGGTCAACCTAAGTGATAGAGTTTATCACAAACCAAATGAGCTTTCTGGAGGACAAAGGCAAAGAGTAGCAATTGCTAGGGCATTGGTCAATAATCCGTCTATTATTTTAGCTGATGAGCCTACGGGTAATCTAGACACGAAAACTTCCGTGGAGATTATGCGTATATTTGAGGAGATTCATCAATTAGGTAACACGGTGATTCTAGTTACGCATGAACCTGATATTGCTCAGCATGCACACCGAATAATCAGATTACGAGATGGTTTAATTGAGTCAGATGAAGCAAACCTTGAAATTATTAATGCTTCTAATGAGAACCATCGATATAATAACAATTAATGGCATTCAAGATATATACAAAAACAGGGGATAAAGGAGAAACGGGTCTATTTGGAGGAAGTAGGATTTCTAAAGCTCATATTCGTATTGAAGCTTATGGAACTATCGATGAGTTGAATGCATTCATAGGGTCTTTAGATGACTTAGCATCGGCTAATGATTGTAACATCGCACATTTGGAGCTCATTCAAAATGAACTCTTCAACATTGGGAGTGTATTGGCCTCTGATCCTGAAAAAGAATTAGTAGTACCTAATATTACCAATAAACATGTAACTCAGTTGGAATTACTCATTGATGAAATGAATACTGAATTGCCCGCATTGAAAAACTTTATCTTACCTTCGGGACATGTACTTATATCAACTGCTCATATTTGCAGAACGGTCTGTAGAAGAGCGGAGAGAGCCGTTGTTTTGTTAAACGAGTCGGATAATATAGACGAGTTGGTTCTCATCTACTTGAATCGCCTATCTGATTATTTGTTCACTTTAGCCAGATTTTTTGCCTTCAAACTTGGTATAGAGGAGAAGGCCTGGAAGGGATTGTCTTAGGTTCCAATTGTATTTCTCAGTATTTTTCTATTATCTTATTATCAGTTTAATTGATAATATTGCTTCATGCCGCTTAAAAGCTTTTTTTCAAGTATCAATAGATCTGTCTCTTTGAAGATCGTTTTGATTTCGTTTACTGTAGTTATTATTGCATTACTTTGTCCAAGAGAACGAGGATTTGATATCCAATTTGAAGAGGGGCAACAATGGCAATATGAGGATTTAGTAGCTCCAAGGGATATTCCGCTATTGAAATTAGATGAAGAAATTGCAATTGAGCAAGAAGCTATCACAGCTGATTTTTTACCTTTCTATTATGAAGATGAAAATGTAAAGTCTAGTAATCTAGCCGCTTTTAGTGATCAATTTGAAGTTTTGCTTGAATCGGTGGCTTCAGATAGTAGCTTCAAGGATATCCAAAATAGATCCGAATTTTATAAGAGTTTTGCCTTTGAATGGTTAGATGGTACTTATAATAAAGGCGTTATAGCAAGAGCGCATGCAGATGATTTATTAGTATTTAATTATTTGAAACGAAATGTAGTTTCAGTAAAAACCTTTGATGACTTTATATCTGCTAATGGTTTAGAATCCTATATCATTGAATCTCTTAAAAGCTCAGACCTCGTTGATTCAGACTTTCTAATTCCATTAATCCTTCAACATGTACAACCAAACATTCTATATTCTGATTCTCTTACAAATATTTATTTGTCTGCAGAATTAGATGGCATAATAAGAGCCAATGGTGTAATTCCTCAAGGAAGTTCTATAATTAACTCTGGTGATTATATCGGTCCTTCAGCATATCGGAGATTGTATTCCTATAAAATGCAGGAGGAGAATTTGGCAAGTAGTTCGATTAATTATTGGCTAATGTTTAGTGGATATGTTGTCTTAATTGGATTATTGATGACCATATTCTGGATTTATTTATCCAATACCATGCCTAAATTACTTCAGGATATTCGGCATTTGTTATTCGTCCTGTTACTTGTTGTATCTTTTAGTTATTTGACCTATGCGGTTGAATCTATAGAAGGTTTAAGTGCCTTTTTGATTCCTTTCGCAGTTGTGCCAATGGTCGTTCGAATTTTCTATTCAGATCGGTTAGCATTATTTGTGCATTTATTGGTCATAATAATTGCTTCTTTAATTTCAAAAGAAGGCTATCAGTTCACTGTAGTAGAACTAATAGTTGGTATTGCAGCTATATTGAGTAAGCCAAATGCCAGAAATTGGAATGCATTCTTTAAATCAATATTGTGGATCTTCGCTGCATATATACTAGCTTATGCCGGTACCAGTCTAATGCAAGGATTCGCCCTTCAAAAAATCAACCCTGTATTCCTAATTTGGATTACATTAAATGCCTTACTCTGTTTAATGGCCTTCCCTTTAATACCGTTATTAGAGCGACTGTTTGGTTTCATGTCTGACTTCACTTTAGTGGAACTCTCAGACTTGAATCATCCACTATTAAAGGAAATGGCTGAAAAGGGGTCTGGTACTTTGCAACATTCTTTACAGGTATCCAATTTAGCAGAAGCAGCTGCAGAGCAAATCGGTGTTAATTCCTTACTCATCAAAGTAGCAGCTTTGTATCATGACATTGGCAAATTATATAATCCTGAATACTTTATAGAAAATCAAAAGTCTGAAAATCCACATGATAAACTTAGTCCTTTAGAATCGGCTAAAATCATCATTGGACATGTGCCTAGGGGAGTGGAGATGGCTAAAGCACATAAATTACCTAAACCCATTATTTCATTTATTGAGACGCACCATGGTACTACGAAAACAGAATATTTCTATCGAACTGCATTAAATAATGGAGATGACCAGATTGATGCGGCTGATTTCACCTATCCAGGACCTATACCATTCACAAAAGAACAAACCATACTGATGTTAGCTGATTCTTTGGAAGCTGCTTCAAAGAGTTTGAAAAATCCTGACGCAAAAGATATCGATGAACTGGTAGAACGGATCATTGAAACAAAAATTAAAGATGGTCAATTGATAGATTCACCACTTACCTTTAGTGAATTGGGTAAATGTAAGGAAGTGTTTAAGTCTAGATTGAAAAGTATGAATCATGTAAGAATTGAATATCCAACATAAAAAAAGAGGAGCAAGTGCTCCTCTTTTTTTATTTCATGTAAGTATTATTTTCCGCATTTTGATCGGCTAATCCACCTGAAGGGTCAATTTCAATCTTACTGATTTTTTCTAATGGCATTTTGACCGTTAGAGTATATGATTCGCTGGTCCATGGCCAAGCCTCAGCGGCTATAAAGTTTTTCATTGTCTTAGCATCAACTTTATTACCTCTCATAATAACTAAGGGTATGGAATAAGTTAATTGTTTACCTCTGTTGTTGGTTATAGTGACATCTACAGGCATGGGCATACTTCCTACATTCTTTAAAACAATGTCTGTGCCTGTTCTTTGTTTGGTTGATGTCTTTACAGTGTCAATCGCATAGTCAACAGAATAGGTGGTATTAACCATGTATTCTTTATACCAATCGAGTTCTAGTCCAGACTCCTTCTCAAATACTCTAATCAAATCATTGGGATTTGGATGTTTAAATTTCCATTCGTCAAAGTACCTTTTAATAGCTCTTGTAAATACTTCATCTCCTACAATATATTGTAATTGTCTAAGGAAGACGGAGCCTTTCGTATATGCTGCATTACCATAAGCGAAATTCGTTTTAAAATGGTCTGCATGTGTGGATAATGGTTCTTCTAAACCAGATTCAATCAGATATGAATAGCCTTTGTATGTGCCAGCAAATGGGTTTTCAACAGCCTCTCTTCCTTGTATATAACCTAAGCCAGCTAAATAATTCATGACTTCAGCACTACCAAATGAGGTGAATCCTTCGTCCATCCATGCATATAGTGATTCATTAGTTGCCAGCATCATCTGGAACCAAGAGTGCATTAATTCGTGTACTGATACTCCGACTAGAGAACTAAATACTCGTTCTCCAGTGATTAAAGTAGCCATTGGATATTCCATTCCACCATCACCACCTTGAATAAAGGAATACTGCTTATAAGGATATTGACCAAATCTATTGTTGATATATTCGAAAGCTTTATCCATCACCTCTGGCAGCATTTCCCAATTTTCGCTAGTTTTTTCTCCAGCCTGATAGAAGAAATGCATGGTCATACCATCCTTTCTTTTAAATGAAGTATGTGTATAGTCTGGATCAGCTCCCCAGGCAAAATCATGTACGTTTGGTGCTTTGAAATGCCAAGATAACTTTTCTGGTCGGCTAGTAGGTTCAGCACTGTACCCATAGCCAATCTGTTCTGGATTTTGAAGATAACCAGTACCACCAAGAATATATTTACTATCAATATTGATAGTCACATCAAAGTCTCCCCAAACTCCGTGGAATTCTCGACCTATATATGGATTGGAATGCCAACCTTGATAGTCGTATTCACATAATTTGGGATACCATTGAGTCATGGAATACGAGATACCTTCCGCATTATCTCGTCCTGATCGTCTAATTTGAGCAGGAACTTGGGCTTCAAACTCCATGTCTAATTGAACAGTCTGACCAGGCTGAATAGGATTTTTCAAACTAACCTCTAAAATAGTTTCAACCTCTTTAAATCCAACCTTCTTACCATCTACTTTAAGTGACTTTACACGTTGATAACCAATTTCAGCAGGCGATAATTTTGATATTCTATCCCCAACGCGTCTATCAGGATCCGCAATAGTACGAGATCGTACATCCATCATTGATCCTGGTTGAAATGCATTAAAATACAGGTGATAGAACAGTTTAGTTAACTCATCTGGAGAATTGTTGGTATAAGTAATGGTTTGTTTGCCAGAATATTGATGCGTCTCTACATCAAAATCAATGACCATGTTATATTCCGCATGTTGTTGCCATCTATCTTGAGCAGTTAGGGTCAACAAGAAGCCAAAAAAGCACAATAATAAACTTAGCGCTTTATTCATGTTTTAGTAAGTTTTGGTTATTCAAAGCCCTTAAAATATGTATATGCAAGGAATATTTAAGGGATTTAACGAAATTTATATGGATTATGGATAAGAAGAAGGTCAAATTACGCAAAGAGCATTATTACATGGAAAATGGTCTACTCGTTTTCACAGAGATCTATCATTTAGAGAAAGGTTATTGCTGTGAAAATAATTGTAGACATTGCCCATATACCGATAAGTCAAAAACAAAATCAACGAAGTCTAAATAATCTCTTCTCCTTCCGCTGACCATGGTTGTTGCACTCCACAATAAAACTCTAATCGCTCTTTTCCTAAATTTACTACAAATTGTTTGGCTCCAGCAGGTACAAGTATAACATGTCCCGCTTCTACAGCATGGGCTTTATTTTCTATAGTAATTTGTCCTATTCCTTTAATAAAGAGGTATAATTCTGATTGGTTCAAAATATGAGGTAAGCTCTTTTCATGGGCTTCAATACTCGCATATGCTAAACTATAGGGCAAAGAAGGATGTCCTTGGTGCATGGGATGTAATATTTCTGCTAAAAGGGTATTATCACCCGCTTTGAAAAAGGTTTCTTTTTGAGTGACTTTGTGAAAAATTTGCTTATTCATACTTTAGAAATAGAAATGATGTTATAATTAAGTGGTACCAATTTAATTTTGGGAATAATTCCATTATTTTGCAGTCAGATAGCATAAAGAGTCTGCTTAGAATATGAATATACTTGTTTTAGCAAAAAAAATGCCCTATCCCAAACGGGATGGAGAGTCTATAGCCATAGATGTTCTTGCCAAAGGACTGAATAGGCAAGGAGCTTGCATCGATTTGCTTGCTATGAATACAAGTAAACATTATTCTAGCCTTCAGCTTGATGCTTTCCAGGACCATCCATTCAACACTATTGAATTAGTTGACATTGATAATCGCATTAATTTTTTTGATGCATTCAAAAATCTTTTTTCGAAGGAAAGTTACCATATTTCAAGATTCATTTGCTCTAGTTACAAAACAGCATTAATCGAAAAACTAAAATCTAAGTCGTTTGATATTATTCAATTGGAGACACTTTATCTATGCCCATATATTGATATTATCAAACAATATTCGAATGCCAAGATTGTATTGAGAGCGCACAATGTTGAACACGAAATCTGGGATCGTATTCAAAAAAATGAAGCCAATTTTTTAAAGAGGGTTTACCTCAAGTACCTTATTAAAAAATTATATCGGTTTGAAATTCAAGCCATGTCAACCGTAGATATGTTATTACCTATTTCAAGTCGTGATGCACGGATCTTTGAATCTTTGGGTTTTAAGGGAAAACTTGCTGTTGTACCTATTGGAATAGAATCCAATGGCCAAGTCAAGGAGCAATCTTTCAATAATCCTATCACATTTGGATTTATAGGTAGTTTAGATTGGTTGCCAAACCAAGAGGGATTAAATTGGTTTGTTGAAAAAGTTTGGAAACCTTTCCAAAAGGATCATCCCTCCTACAATTTTAATGTAGCAGGGAGGAACACGCCTTCTTGGATGCATACTTGTAATTGGCCTAACACAACCATTCATGGTGAAGTTGATTCAGCAGAAGCATTTACAACATTGAATGATGTTATGGTTGTACCACTTTTATCTGGTAGTGGGATGCGTGCTAAAATTTTGGAAGCACTAGCCTTGGGTAGAAATGTAATCACAACAAGTGTAGGAATAGAAGGAATTGACGCTAAAGGTCTAAAAGCAGTTTATGTAGCTGACGATCCTAAAACATTTAGACACACTATGTCTGAATTAGTGCAGCAAAATGGTGAGGTCCGTAAAAACGGAATAGCAGCTCAAAAATACATTGTACAGGAGTATGATTATGGTCGTATTGGATCTAGATTACACCAAGTTTATGAGCAACTTTTACCCACAGTAGTTCTATGATTTTTGTTGCTATAATTTTTTGGTTAAGTCTTCTTGGGATATTACATAGTTATTTATTTTATCCGCTCTTGAGGTACTACAGGAGTAAACAACTGGCTAAACAGGAAAATAGCCCTAAGGTAACTAGCGATAGTCCTTCCAGAAAGGTTTCCGTTATCATGTCAGTCTTCAACGAAGAAACTTGTATTCTAGATAAGTTAGATAACTTATTTGAATTACAATATCCTAACGATAAAATTGAATTTTTTATCGGTTCCGATGCTTCTTTTGACGGCACCAATGATCTTATCAAGCAATATCCAGCCCTTGAAAGCATAAATTGGACCTTTCAGGTATTTGAAGAACGGAGGGGTAAACCTTCTGTCGTTAACGATCTAGTACAATTGGCTTTGGATAAAAATCCTGCCCACAACGAGCATTTACTCTTAGTTACCGATGCAAGTATTTTAATGAATGCGGACTGCTTGTTGGTCTTGGAATCAAACTTTTCGGATTCTAGCATAGCTTTAGTGGATTCCAATATAATGAATCAAAATAATGAACAAGAGGGTATTGGATCTCAAGAACGGGACTATATCTCTATGGAGGCTAAACTTAAATACTGGGAAAGTATAGATGGGGGATATATGATTGGACCTTTTGGAGGTTGTTATTTAATAAGATCTTCCTTTTTTAAGCCAATTCCATCGAACTATCTAGTAGATGATTTCTTTGTAGCTATGAATGTATTTGAACAAGGTGGGAAATGTATCAATGACTTAAATGCAGTCTGCAAGGAATATAACTCCAGTTATATAAATGAAGAATTCAAAAGGAAAAAACGAATAGCAGCAGGCAACTTTCAGAACCTCGTGACTTTTAAACAATTATTATGGCCTTTAAGCAATACCTTAAGTTTTAATTTCTTCTCCCACAAAGTTTTACGGTGGTTAGGTCCCATGTTAATCCTATTTATTTGGATATCTAGCTTGATTTTAGGCTTAACAGGAAACCTATTTTATTTTACTTTGTTCTTATGCTGTACTTTTTTATTGGTAATACTACCTTTGTTCGACTTTTACCTAGAGGGATTAGGTGTACATCAAAGACACTTGAGATTTATTAGGTATTTCGTGGTAATGAATATTGCAATCTTAATGGGCTTCATCAAGTTTTTAAAGGGCATTCAATCCGGTACTTGGGAGCCGCCAAAACGTGAAACAAAATAATAATGGAAGATTTTAAATTAAACACCATTGAAGAAGCTATCGAAGATATTCGACTAGGAAAATTAGTGATAGTGGTAGATGATGAGGATAGAGAGAATGAAGGTGATTTTATTTGTGCTGCCGAAACCATAACACCTGAAACAATCAACTTTATGGCTACTTATGGGAGAGGTTTGATTTGTACTCCTATAATAGAACAAAGAGCTAAAGAATTGCAGTTAGACATGATGGTGTCTTCCAATACGGCCTTGCATGAAACAGCTTTTACTGTTTCAATTGACTTGATTGGTCAAGGCTGTTCTACAGGTATTTCAGCATATGACAGAGCCACTGGTATTAAGGCTATGGTTGATCCGAATACTAAAGCCGAGGATTTTGCACGACCAGGGCATATTTTTCCTTTAATTGCTAAGTCAGGTGGAGTATTGAGAAGAACGGGGCATACCGAAGCATCTATTGATTTAGCTAGATTGGCAGGTTACTATCCAGCTGGAGTATTGGTAGAAATTTTAAATGAAGACGGCACCATGGCTAGAATGCCTGATTTGGTGCAGATTGCAAAGCGTTTCGATTTAAAAATAATTGCCATTAAGGATTTGGTAGAATACCGAATGAATAAAGAGCGTTTAGTACAAAGGGAGGTATCTGTACATATTGATTCATTTTATGGACCTTTAGAGTTGATAGCTTTCAAACAAAAAACAACAGGTGATACACACTTAGCTATAAAAAAAGGGGATTGGAAAAAAGATGAACCGGTATTGGTACGGGTTCATAGATCTAATCATTATGCGGCTCCGCTGTCAGACTTGTTGACTTCTATGGGTGAAGTATTAGATGGGGCGCTAAAATTAATAGAAAAGGAAGGAAAAGGACTTGTATTGATTATGAATCAATATGAAAAGGATCAAGACTTAGTTGCGCTTTTGAATCAAATTAAAGACGCTCAGAGTAAAGGAGAGGAGTTGAAGTTAAGATATAATATGGATGACCGAGACTATGGAATTGGTGCTCAAATCCTAAATGATTTAGATTTAACTAAACTTAGACTTATAACTGGAAGTCCAACAAAACGTATAGGATTGATTGGTTATGGTTTAGAAATAGTTGAAAACGTACCTTTAAAAAAATAAGCTTCCATTTGGAAGCTTATTTTTTTAGAATTTAGGACAAAGGACAAGTTCATCATCATAGTTACCTAAATAAGCAACAGAAACTTCCCAAGTTTTGCCTAATGTATTGATTTGATTAAAATTAAAATCTCTACTGAAGCCCATCAATACATTACTATATTCAATTCCGAGCATACCTACTAGATAATTGAATTCTAAAGAATTATCTATATGCTCATCAGCTTGTACCCAACCACCAATATGTATGGCTGTACCACTATACTTATCTAGCATAAACCTGAATGTTGTTCCTGCATTTCCATCTAGTCTGTCATTTTGGTAAGCCATATTCATTCTAGGTAACATCTGTACCGTATTACCAAAAGGAATTCTTGCAGCAATAAATGCAGCATATCTTGTTGGTAATTCTATGACTACATTATCAAATTCTTCTGTTCTATAAAATGAACTATTAGGGCTGTTGATATGGTGGAAAGATAATCCTGTATATAGCCCATAATTATTCTTATTACTCACCTGATAAACTATACCTGCACTTAAATCAGCAATAGCGTAATTGTTTTCGGGTAAATCTTCGGCAGATTGTTGATCATATGCTCCTAGACCGTTGAATTGGTCTGAAAAGAATATATTCTGATAACTCATACTTCTTTGAATCACTCCAAAATTTATTCCAGCACTTAAAAATTGAGTATTTTGGAGATTTAAACTTTTATGAAAGGCTCCTCCGACTAATAGGCTGTTAGAGTTCAAATTGATCCCCGGGGTTCTATCGGTAATGGCAACAACACCAAAACCTAAAGCATTTTGTTTATTTGATTTAAATCTACCTAGTGGAAAACGCATGTCCATTGAAGCAGAATATGAGCTGATCGGATCGTTTAATTGGTCCGTCCATTGGTTATGATAAATCGATGTGACCCTTAACCTACCGTCAAATGAACCTGTAAGAGCTGGATTCAAGGTCATAGGAGAGGCAAAAGCTTGAGAAAATGTAGCATCTTGGCCTTGAATGTTCAAGACAGATAAAGTCACAAAAAACAATACAGCAAGAAATGGGCTTATTTTTATCATTACTATTTAAAGTTTCTACTTCAAGAAAAACACTTTTTCTTAATGTTTAGTATTTAGGCGTTCATCTTTAGTGCAATAATAAGTAATTTAATAATCTAAAAGAAAACGATACTAATCCTTCAATCTTATATTTAAATTTTCTATTTTTTGAGAAGTACCATATTTTATAATAAACTATGACATACGCTGTTTGCCACATCTCTATTTCATCTCTAAGAAGTTCTGCTAATAATAAGTCTGAACAAATTTCTCAAGTTTTGTTTGGGGAGGTTTTTACTGTTATTGACCAAAGAGGGAAATGGGTACGAGTATTAACCCAAACAGATGCTATGTTAGGCTGGATGCTCAAGGATCATTTGAGTGATATTACTGTGGATGAATTCAATGATTATAATGCTAATCAAAGATTTAATATTGAATTGTTTCATCCTGTCTTTACAGCTGATTCATCTTTTCATATTCCGTTTGGTGCAAAGCTTCCAAGATTTGATGGACTTGGATTTGTTCTGGCTGGTAAGCGATATACTTTTTCTGGTCGTACCATAGAGTTAAGTGAACAAAGGATAGAAGGGGAGTGGATCTGTAAAATTGCTAGACTATTTCTACACGCTCCTCAATTACCTGGTGGTCGAAGTAGCTTTGGGATGGACGCCAATGCCTTTATTCAATTAGTTTTTGCCTCTGCCGCTATAAAAATCAATCGTGGCCCATTAGATTTACTCCAAAAGGGTCAACTTATTGATTTCGTGGAGGAGGCTAAGGCAGGTGATTTAGCTTTTTTTGAAAAAAGAAAAGGACACATATCTCATATGGGTATTATCCTAGATAATAATCGCGTCATACATGTTGATGGGGTAGTACGCATTGATCAACTGGATCACTTTGGTGTATTTAATAAGGAGACTCAGAAATACAGCTTTAAATTGAGAATCATGCGCAGGCTATTAATCAATGATCTTCCAATAGATTTTAATAGTCCTAAACAAGCTGCTACAACCCAGGCAAAGCAAAGTGAAATGTTTTAAAAAAAATACACTGTCCATTCGAACAGTGTATTTTTTTTAAAGCCAGCCATTTTTTTTCATCCAATCATCATTATAGATTTTTTCCACATACCTAGAACCATGATCATGTATCAACAAAACCACTACATCTTCTGGTTTTAATTGATCTTTTAATTGAAGTAAGCCTGCTAAAGCTGAACCGGCTGAATATCCTAGCAACATGCCTTCCTCTTGGGCTAGTTTTCGAGCTGCCAAGGCTCCATCTTTGTCTGTAACTTTTTCAAATAAGTCAATGACTTCAAAGTCTACATTTCCTGGAATGATATCTTCACCAATACCTTCTGTGATGTAGGGGTAGATTTCCGCTTCATCAAATTCACCCGTTTCGTGAAATTTCTTAAATACAGAACCGTAGGTATCGATACCAATGATTTGAATATCCTTGTTTTGTTCTTTTAAGTATCTCCCAGTTCCAGAAATAGTACCACCTGTGCCTACTCCAACAACTAGGTGAGTAATTTTACCTGCTGTTTGTTCCCAAATCTCGGGTCCAGTAGATTCATAGTGAGCTTGTCTGTTGGATAAATTGTCGTATTGATTTACCCAATATGAATTTGGTATTTCCTTACTTAAGCGCTCTGCAACTGAATAGTAGGATTGAGGATCTTTTGGTTCTACATTAGTTGGACAAACAATTACTTCAGCTCCAAGAGCTCTTAGCATATCAAATTTTGATTTTGATTGCTTGTCAGATGAAGTGAAGATACATTTATAACCTTTTATCGTAGCTGCTAATGCTAGCCCCATCCCAGTATTACCTGATGTACACTCAATGATAGTTCCGCCTGGTTGAATATCTCCTCTCTGCTCTGCATCCTCAAGCATTTTCAATGCCATACGGTCTTTTATAGAATGACCTGGATTGAAGGTTTCATTTTTAAGTAAAACCGTACAAGGTAAATCAGCAACCACTTTATTGAGCTTAATCATAGGCGTGTTGCCAATCGTCTCCAAGATGTTATTAAAATATTCCATAGGGTATTATAATTTCTAATATTCTAAATAGAGATAAAAAGAATTATCCAGCACACCTAACAATTCCGCTACATACTCTGGAACAAGTAATTTATACTTTGAATCGTAATGAGCCGGGATTTGACCTATAACCTTTACATACAAAATCCGACTATTCATAGGGTTTTGTACTTTGATGATAGAACCTCTTTTTAAACTTTGATGCAAACATACTAAATCCCTTGATTTATTTTCAGTGATTTTGAGTACCGACCCTTGGTGGGTCTCCATTTTAGCTTGATTTTTAATTTGGTTTTCAAACAATCGCTGATTCTTTAGATTTTCAGCAGTTTGTATGTGTAAGCGCTCTTTTTGTAGTTCTTTTGGAATACCTTGTTTAGATATCCAACCAATCAAAAGCCTTTGGCCTTTTTTGAGTGTAATATCTTCCAATTGATTTCGACTAATTATTGAATCTAGGCTTTGGTTGAACACTCTTTTGCTGAGGTGATATAATGTTTCACCTGCCTTTACTTCATAATATAAGGGATGAAATAAAAAGGCAGCACCCTCCAATGGTTCTAGGGTACGTATGGCTTCTTTAGGAATAGGAATGTGTATTGTACTAGTGTCGGATAGCTTCTCACTAGTATTTCCTGTATTATATTTCTGGAGCTGAAAAGTTGTTAGTCCATAATGTTCAGCTATATTTTCAAAGGTATGATTGGTATCAATGGGGTGAAGGATGGCTAATTCATCATAATTTAAGGCTATAATTCGCAGGCTGTCCTGACTAGAAAAGAAAGTCTGACTCTTAGATTTAGGCAGAATAGTGAAGATAAAAATAATGGATAGTGAAAAATGTCTTAATTTCAACTTTGATCTTATTTGGATTAATAATAAAAGTATGAAAACTCTAGGAATAATTCCTGCTCGATATGCTTCATCGAGATTACCTGGTAAGCCTTTGCTTGAGATTGAGGGCGTTTCTATGATTCAAAGAGTCTTTAATCAAGCTATGCAGGTTAAATCTATTGATTTAGTGGTTGTTGCTACTGATGACCAGCGAATCTATGATCATGTGGAATCTTTTGGTGGACATGTACTTATGACAGATCCTAATCATCAATCTGGTACGGATCGTTGCGGTGAAGTCCTTAAGTTACTTAATCAAAAAGGCAACACCTTTGATCTAGTAGTCAATATTCAAGGGGATGAACCATTTATTAATCCATTACAAATTGAATCTCTTATCCAATTTTTCAATAATACTCCAAATGCTCAAATAGCTAGTCAGTATAAGTGTATTGATGCTGAAAAAGCCCAAGATGTAAATAGAGTAAAAGTAGTAACAAGTTCCGCTGGGAAAGCACTATACTTTAGTCGATCAATGATTCCTTTTGATAAAAGAGAACAACAGAATACCCAGTACAAACAACATATTGGTTTATATGGATTTAGATCTTCTGTTCTATTAGATATTTGTATGCTAAGCCCCAGTAAATTGGAGCAATTAGAATCCCTAGAGCAGCTTAGGTGGCTTGAAAATGGTTATTCCATTTACATGGAAGAGACCACTTACCAATCTATTGGAATTGACACTAAAGCGGATATGGACGAGGCTCAAAATTTCTTAAAGGACTGATCCATCGAATGAAAATGGTAAAATATCTTTAATGGTATTTAAGATATATATCTCAGTATCTTCTGCAAATAAAATAATCCGTATAGGTGCTTGCTGTCTGTTTTCTTTTTCACAGATCATTTGTCTGCATGAACCACAAGGGCTTGGAGGCTCCATCAACTTAACTGAGTTACTTTTAGCTGTTATGGCTATTGTTTGTATACTTGCTCTAGGGTAATTGGATTCAACACTTGATAGTATTACACCCTCAGCACAAATACACATTGGATAGGCTGCATTTTCCATATTTCCTCCAGATATTACCTCACCATTATGAAGCAAGGCAGCTGCACCAACTAAAAAATTGGAGTATGGTGCATATGCTTTTTGCATGGCATTTCTAGCAGCTTGAACTAAAGATTGATCTGATTCTGCTAGCTGTTCAATAGTATCAACTACCTCATAATCAAAACTAACGGTCTTCTTTTTCATATCCACTTACGTTAAGATAAAGTATGCAAATCTATCACTATTATACAAATAAGCCAAAAATGGATTTTTATAGCTAACAATATACCAGTTGAAGTGTCATTATTGCTGGCAATATTCTAACTTGCGGCAGGTAAAAATTCAAATTTTAATGAAGCGAATACTTGTAATTGGTGCTGGAAGGTCTAGCACAACGCTAATTAATTATTTAATCGAAACGTGTGAGACCTATAATTGGTCGTTGACTGTTGCAGATTCTGATGTGAACTTGGCTGAACAAAAAACACAACATAGTGATTGTGCTAAAGCAGTTCAATTAGATGTTAATGATGATGCTATTCGACAAAGCTTAATACAAGATAAAGACATTGTTGTATCGCTTCTGCCAGCTTTCCTTCATCCAATAGTCGCTAAAGATTGCCTATTATATGGCATTCATTTGCTGACTGCCTCATATCTCAATCAAGAAATAAGGGATATGGAATCTTTAGCAAAGGAAAAAGGTCTCTTGTTTATGGGAGAGATGGGTCTTGATCCAGGCATTGATCACATGTCAGCTATGCAGAAAATAAATGAAATTAAGGCTGAAGGAGGTACTTTAGATGCATTTTACAGCTACACTGGAGGACTAATTGCTCCAGAATCAGATGATAATCCTTGGTCATATAAATTCACCTGGAACCCTAGGAATGTTGTACTTGCTGGACAAGGAGTAGCCCAATATCAAAGAGATGGCATCATCAAATATATTCCATACCAACGTTTGTTCAGTCAACGAAAGGTTATTCAAGTTCCAGATTTAGGAGACTATGATGTTTATGCGAATAGAGATTCCTTACCCTACAAAGCATTGTATGAAATTGATGATATCCCAACTATTTTAAGAGGAACTATACGGGCAAGTGGATTCTGTGATGCTTGGGCGGCTTTGGTACAAAT
>CAJXMP010000034.1 GCA_913056515.1 uncultured Lewinella sp. | reverse complement strand
GATACTTTATCATATCCAGCTACCTGCATTAGTTTTTTAATGAGGTTATCTCTTTCTAAGACAGAGTTGGTGTAAAAAGTAAAATAATGGTTTGATGCTTCCTTGAATACCCATCCATTACTAAAAGCAATCTCTAATTTTAATATGTCATAAGATTTTTGATTTAAATAGTGAATCAGTTGAGGGGTATCATCAAATTTCTTTTTCATCTGTCTAACAGGATGCACTGTATTTGGACGTTGCCTAATTCCATTATTCACCTTATAAAACAGCTTGTATTGTTCAATACTTAAATCTTTCATGTGTAGTAATAACCAAAGCTTTTCCCTTGCATTATCAAGGCTAATGATAAAACTTTTATGGTTTGATAGTAATTCTAATGAAGTTATTAATCTGAGCATATTTTATGTCTATAACAATCTGTATGGTTCCTATAAAACCACTCCCCGGCAGTTTCTTGATTTGTGGTACACCCCCCCCCGTAGAGAATAGAGATGGCCAAATTTTCAATTTAATTTAATAATTTACTTTTAGTTATTGGTAAATAATAACATAGCTATCTAATAGTAATATCTATTATGATAAAGCAATTTAAAGTTTAAGGAAATCATGAAAGAATTCTTATCTGTTGTACTAATAAGTAGTGTTATTTATGGCTGTGGATTTGTAGGGACTAAGGTAGATTACTCTGGAGAATGGAAGTGTAAAGGTGATGGTTTTGGAAGTGTGTTGAAATTGGAAAGACTGAATGGGAATAGATATAGGTTTTATATTGAGAGTTGGAGGGAGTCATATGATCATGTTGCTGATGATGTAACTAGATTCTTTGGTACTATGGATAATGAAGTGTTTATTATTCAGGTAAAGGATAATCTTGCTTTATATGATGATAAAGTACGGGAGTTTGAAGAGGGCTGGAGTCTGTATAATGAAGGTGATGAACGTTGTAAAGTCTTCTTTGAGTTTAGTGAAAATTTTATCACCATAAGTACTTACAGATGCAATCTTATTTATGCAGGCTTTGGAGTTTCCTTTGATGGAAAATATGAAAAGGTAATTACTAGGAATACTTATGAAATTTAATTGAGTGTACTTATCCCATAAATTACAAAATCAGAAGCCATTTCTAGTGCGAAAGTTGAATTTTAATGATGTAAACTTTTGTTATTCAGGAATTTTAAGGTTTGAATTTTAGTTTAAAAAGAAACCAAAAGTATGTTCTATGTTTAGACGATTAATCTTATTTATATTTCCTCTATTGCTACTTTTAGGCTGCTCTTCCGACGATAACCAGATAGGGGATACCACCGCACCTGTCATTACGCTGCTGGGAGATGCAGAGGTAATATTAAATAGGGATGAGCTTTACATAGAAGCAGGAGCTACAGCAATCGATGATGTAGATGGCGATATTAGTGGTCGAATACAAGTTGCTGGTCAAGTGCTTACTGATAATATTGGCATTTATTATTTGACGTATAGTGCTGCAGATAATGCGGGAAACATCGGCACTGCAACAAGAGCAATAGAGGTCAAGCCCAATTCGATTGATCTTTTAGAAGGTTCTTGGTTTGTTGTGATAACAGACTCTGACAATCCAAGTGTGACAGGTGAACTAACCCTGACTTTTACATCTAACAATGATTTATTTGTGAATCAAATTTGGTCTACTGGAGATACAGAAAGTTTTACTTATGAATACATTGCTACCTTAGAGCAAATCACTTTATTAGACCCAGATGGGCCTCGTGAAGTGTTACCATATGTGATCATTGAAAACGACACCTTGATTTTAACCACGGAGGATGGAGACCTTGAATTAACTAGGCTTTAACCTCATTAAATACAAACTAATTATGAAACAGTTATTATTATTATCGGCTATGTTATTTCTTGTAGTGGCTTGTCAGAATACGCCAGCAGAGGAACAAACTGAGGCAGCAGCACAAACAGAGACAGAGAAACCAGTAGTACTAAGTCCAGCTCAAGAAACTATGGCGATGGTTGATGGAGCGCATGTACATATCGACTATTCTTCTCCAAGAGTTCGCGAAAGAGTAATTTTTGGTGAGCTTGTTCCATTCGATAAACTTTGGCGTTCAGGTGCAAATGCAGCTACTTGGATAGAAACAGATAAGAATCTAAGTATAAACGGTCAAACGCTTGAAGCTGGAAAGTATAGTTTATTTACGATACCTTCAGAAGGAAACTGGACGATCATCTTGAATAAAGTTTGGGATCAACGCGGTACCTCTAAATACAACATGGAGGAAGATGCGCTCAGGTTTGAGGTAAGTCCTGAACAGATGGAGGAATTAACTGAGGAGCTAACGTATAGTGTTGAGGCTACAGGTGATGCTGGAGGCGTAATAGCCCTAACTTGGGAAAAAACCCGAGTAGCTTTTCCTTTTAGTGTAGAGGAATAGTCCAAAGTTTTCAGTAATTTATGGTACAATTATTTTAATCATAAATTACTAACTACTATGAGAATTTTATGGACTTTTGGCTTAGCTATGTTCTTGTTCGCATGTGATCAAGCAGCAGAACCTGCTGCAGAGGTTGTTGTGGACACTACAACCGATGCAGAACTTGTTGACATGTCTAAAGCCTATCAAACAGCTTACATCAATAATGATTATGACGGCTGTACGGTCTACATGACGGATGCCTTTACTACTACAGTTTTTAATTCTAATGGAAGCCCATTAGTTGATCAAACGGAGGAACAAATAACCCTGGAAAGAACTTGGGCATTCGATGAATTTGTTATGGCGAATCATCGATTGGAGCGTTCTGGAGATGGAGGAACAGTGGTGATTACTTTTGACACGGAAGGAAGTCTGTCCTTTGAGGATGGGCCACAAAATATTCCTTATTCTACTAGAGCTTCACAAGTTTGGGTGAATACAGCTGATGGTTGGAAAATCATGCATTCGCATTGGTCTCCGAAGGCTGAAGCACAAGGTATTCCTGGTGAAGAGTAAGTTCAGTAAAACGTAATAAAAAAGGCCTTTCTATTCTAGAGAGGCCTTTTTTAATGCCATATACTGGGCACTTTATTATATTGAGTACATGAACCTGACACCGGTAACACTATCGATTCCAATTTTTATTTTGCTCATCATGCTGGAGCTTAGCTATGAGTGGTGGACCAAAAAACATACTTATAGGTTTAAGGATGCTATCGCTAATATTTTGGCAGGGGTTTTGCAGCAAGTATTGAAGTTGGTGGTGAAGATTGGGGCCTATTCCTTTGTTTTTAATTGGTTCCATTTGGTGGATATCCCAGTGAATATATGGACGGGCTTATTGTTAGTTGTTTTATATGATTTCTGTTACTATTGGCGGCATAGAATGGCGCATGAGGTATCCTTATTTTGGGGCGCACATGTAGTACATCATCAAAGTGAGGACTTTAATCTATCCGTTGCCCTTCGTCAAAGTTCCACCTCATTTTTATGGTCGATTCCCTTTTTTCTGCCTTTGGCTATTATAGGCTTTGATCCTATGCAAGTAGCGTTCATTGCTGGTTTGAACTTGATTTATCAATTCTGGATTCATACGGAGCATATTCGTCTAATGCCTGCCTGGTTTGAAGCAGTTATGAATACCCCTTCCCATCATAGGGTGCATCATGGAAAGGATCCGAAGTATATCGATAAAAACCATGCTGGTATGTTTATCGTTTGGGATAAACTATTTGGGACCTTTCAGGCAGAGGAAGAACAGGTGAATTATGGTGTAACCATTCCTGCAGCCACTTGGAATCCAATCTATGCGAATTTCAAGCATTACTGGTATATTTTAAAAACCTTAGCCCAAGTTCGCTCGGTAGGAGATGGTTTTAGGGTAGTTTTTGGTAAACCTGGTTGGCAGCCAGACTATCTAGGCGGTAGTATTACGCCACAAGCGGTAGATTCGGGCTATCAAAAGTTCAATGCTGGTATTTCAACGGTAAAAGCTCAGGTCTATGTTTCGGTTCAATTCATTCTTTTGCTGATCTGTACCACCTTTTTACTGTTTAACTTTAAAGTGATGGACTACGATATCGCTGTTTGGTTGTTGGCTTGGATTGTTTGGACCTGCCTGATGTTGGGCTTGATTTTAGAAGGTAAGACCAAATGGATTATTCGATTATTGGAAGTCCTAAGAATGGCGGCCCTAGTCTGGATACTTATTAATTCAGGGATTTAATCAAAAGATTATCAAGGTTTTATGGACTTTTCGGGACTTAGTTGTAGATTAAAGTATTACTAACTAACTACAAGAATTATGAGAAAGATCGCTTTTCTTACCTTACTTACGTTTACTTTATTTTCTTGCGAACAAGCTGCAGAGCAATCTGAATTCCAAGTTGGAATGGTCGAAATGAATGATGCTAAGTCCAACGCTATGATAGCATTTAATGATGCTTACTTGGCTGGTGACTTTGCTGGTCAGTTGGACATATTTTCTGATACAGCTAAAGCTTATATTAATGGCCAATTAACAACACCGGAGGCTATGATGGAAGCCTTTTTAGAAGGCCGAACGCATTATACGGATATCAAGAATTTGAATCGAGCAACCACGACTACCACTTATGACAATGGTCGAGTATTTTCAAATTATTGGTTTGTCTGGGAAGGAGTCAGTAAATCTACTGGTAAAACAGTTACCACACCGGCGCATGGATATTTCACCTGGCAAGGTGATCAAGTCGTGCAGGTTGGATACATTTTTGATTCCGTGGACTATGTGGGTAACATGGGTAATTCGGACGAATCAGAGGCGGAGCAACTGTAGTTCAAATCTACCCTTTTATAGAGCTTTGATAATCGCTGGATAAAGGGGTGGATTTCTAGTTGACTTTAGGGCATAAAAAAAAGCTAACCCCCCTTGATTAGCTTTTTAGAAAACTTATTGAAATATACTTGTTCAAGTCTTTGCTAGAATAATCTCTATCTCACAACTACAAGTTAAATTCTTATACCCAAATATGGGTATCGTTTTCTGTTTTTGGTACTTATCTTTAGATAAATGGTTGAATATGGTACTTTTAGGTAAATTCCATGCACGCATCAAAAAACGCCTTTTTACTTCAAATTGAAGCCTTTTTTTTACAAAATGGACAGCCCTAAAGTTTCTAAGCAATGGGTAAAATGTGGCTGAAGTGGAGCTTCAATTCGGATGAGTCTATCTGTCTGAATTTCAATGGATAAGCTCATGGCATGGAGTAGCATATTGGGTGCATTAAGCTGTTCTAAAAAGTACTTATTGTGTTGAATATCTCCATACCTTTTGTCTCCAATAATGGGGTGCCGCAGGTGGGCGAGGTGTTTTCTGAGTTGATGCCTTCTTCCAGTCTGCGGAAATAAGGCCAAATAGGTGTATCGAGCACTTGGATAGGGACCGATTGCAGCCGGATAGGAAACTTGGGCCAAATTCTTATACAAGGTCACTGCCCGTTGTGGTTCTGCAAACTTTTTATTGGCGATCGGATAATTAATGATCGCTTTTTCTTCTAAATAACCTCTTACAATGGCTCTATATTCTTTTTTTACCTCCTGATTTCTGAATTTTTCTGAAATGCGGGAAGCCGCTTCCGCACTTTTCCCAAATAATAAGACCCCAGAAGTGGGTCGATCTAGTCTGTGCACTGTAAATACTCGTTGTCCGATCTGGTCTCGCAACAATTGCATCAAAAACACCTTGTCTTCGGTGATTTTCGTGGGATGTACCATAATACCGCATGGTTTATTGATAGCAATGCAATCTTCATCCTCGTAGATGATATTTAAGGGTAAAAAATCCATATTAATTGATCAGCTTGTGCAGTCCTCTAGATTGGAAATAGATGGCAACAACAAAACAAACTAATATTGATTTTTGCGCAATCACTTTGATGGCTAGCATCGTCATACTTTCGTGTGGTGAAGGACCTAATTCATTTAAAAGGATATAAGAGATAATGAATAAGCTAAAAACGAGGTAGCCTATGGCTAATTGATTTGGTAAGTCTTTCTGTCTAAATATGGCTATGCTGTACAATAAAGAAGCGATAAAGAAAAGTCTAAATAACCAATTGGCGCAATCTACATGTAAGTCTCTGTATAAATTTACAGGTGTGAATCCTACGCCAATTAAGGCGATGCAACCCATGATGCCAAATACGGAACCCACTTGAGCAAGTTTTCTAAGGGATGGACTAGCTGTAAATAATTTCTGCACTTCTATGTAAAACCCTATGATGGAGAGTGCGCCAATGAGCAATGCCAGTAAAAAAATACTAGAGGAAAGGAAATTAACTGTTCCATTGATGGCATAGGTTCTACCCATGTCACTTAAGAAGTTATAACTGAATGAATATACCTGTAATTGTTCCTCCAATATGGTGCCACCAGGGTATAATATGGCTGCGATTAACAGTAAAATCAAAAAGACTACTAATCCAATCTGGGGAAATTGTAAGAGGAAAAAATGGTTGATTTTTGTTGAATGCTGATTCATTTTCAGGTCATTTATAGCTAAACTTGCACCAAATGCGAGTTAAAGGCCTCAATATTGTAACATCTTACTTAGTTTTATAATTATACAGCATATAAAATTGTTTATGAGAATTTTCATTCCCCTTTTTGCGTCTTGTTTTATTCTAGCTACAAGTATTGTTGCACAGAATGGCAATCGAATATTAATCGATGGATCTTTTCAAGATTGGACGGATAATAGTGATCTGGTAAGCACCTACGTGGATGCTACTGGGGATGGGGGACTGGTGGATATTTTACAGGTTCAAGTGGCTAATGATGCGGATTATCTATACTTGCATTTTGAGGTGTCTGCAGAGATTGATTTGTCTGATAATTCCACCATAGAAGCAGAAATGCAGCTCTTTTTAGATTCGGATAATGACCCTTCTACAGGCTTGTCTATTAATGGCATTGGAGCAGAATATTTATTAGATTTCAGAGATAGACGTGTCATCAAGTATAATAGCAATTCGGATTATGATATCATATCCTTTTATGACATCGGATACGCGCATTTACCAACCGTGACTTCTGAGGAGTTTGAAATCATGTTGGATCGGATTTTTGCTAATCAAGTAGTAGTTGGAAACACGGTTTCATTTTACTTGAAAGAGGATATTGGTGGTGATGAAACGGAGGTGATTACCTATACTTTAGGGAATGATATGGATGCTTTTGTTCCTATCTCCATGGAACGACCAGATATGGATCACTTTAGATTGATGACCTATAATACCCTTCAAGATGGCTTATTGGATAACAATCAAATCAATCCCTTAGTCCGAAAGATAGTAGCTATGAATCCGGATATTCTGCACTTAAATGAAGTGTATGATACTCCGTCTAATTATGTAAAAAACTTGCTTGAGGATGAACTTGGGGGAACCTGGTATGTACATAAATATAACGGGGAGAATATGGTGGCTAGTCGTTATCCATTTCTTGAAATTCACGAGGTTTATTATGGTCGATTGGGTGCAGCCTTGATTGACTTACCAGATAATGAAACAGACAAGGATTTACTTGCTGTGGTTGGACACTTGTCTTGTTGTTCTCAGGATTTTAATCGTCAGGAACAGGTAGATGCGCTTATTGAGTTTTTAGCTGATGCCAAAAGCCCTGGAGGATCTATTGAACTAGAAGAAGGTACGCCTATACTTTTCTCAGGAGATATGAATCTGGTGGGTAACGATGACCAATACAATACTATAATCGATGGTAACATCTTCAATAATTTTGTTTTCGGACCAGATACCAAACCAGATTGGAATGATCAAAATTTTGTGGATTATCGACCTTTGCAAGTTATGAAGCCAAATGGCATCACATGGAATACCTCGTATCCCGATCCAGGAGATTATCCTCCAGGAAGGTTAGACTTTGTCTTCTATGGTTCTTCGGCACTACAACCCCGCAATGGATTTGTGCTAGACACTAGAGATTTAAGTGACGACCAATTAAGTGAGTATACGCTATTGCAATCAGATTCTTATTTCGCCTCTGATCATTTGCCACTGATTACCGATTTCTCTGTTAAGACTGCCACCCGAACGGAGCAGATAGGCATTTGGAGGTTGGAGGTTTATCCTAACCCAGCACATGCTATGGCTCAGGTCAATTCCTCCCTCGATTGGGATACCGTTGAAATATTTGATTTGAGTGGTCAATTGATTCAACTGGAAAGAATGATGGATAATGAATTTGACGTCAGTGAGATGACTGCAGGCATGTATCTGCTGCGCTTCCAAAGAGGCAATCAGATCGGACATGCTAAACTAATAGTACATTAAAAAAAGGGTCCCCATTTCGGGACCCTTTTTTTAGTATTTATCAAACCAGGCAAGTACGTGAGCTACCTTAGTTATCAATTGACTAGGTCTTCGTGTTATTCCATGTGAGGCTCCTGGAATTTCAACCAAACAGGTTTCTACTTTCAGGAGTTTGAGTGCATGGTAATATTGCTTGGCCTCAGATGGCGGTGTTCGCAAATCATTCATACCGACCATGACCATGGTTGGCGTTTTAACATTTTCAACCAATGATATGGGCGAAAACTTCCAATAAATTTCTGGATTCTCCCAAGGTTGTCCAGGGTATCTCGAATTAGCATAACCGTAATAGTTATCTGCAACTAGAGTTTTGGAAATCCAATTGACTACTGGTTTAGCGACAACAGCAGCCTCAAAGCGATCGTTTTTTCCAATCATCCAAGCTGTCATAATTCCTCCCGCGCTACCACCAGTTACATATAACTGATCTTCATGCGCCAGTCCTTTCTTAATCAGCTCATCAACACCATCCATAACATCTTGGTAATCATCTCCCGGGTAATTGTGATATAGTAAATTCCCAAAGTATTCACCATAACCGGTACTTCCCCTTGGGTTCGGGTAAAAGACGATATATCCTGCCGCGGCATAGAGCTGAATTTCTGGGGAAAAACGGAAGCCGTAGTTTGAGATAGGTCCACCATGGTTTTCAACAATCAAAGGGTATTTCAACTCCGGATTATAGTTAGGCGGATAGGCTATCCAACCTTGAATGGATTCCCCGTCAACAGTGCTTGTATACCAGATCTCCTCAATTTTGGATAGGGTTCTAAAGGGCAATAAGTCTGCATTCAAGGCAGTAATCCTATTACTTCCTGATTCATTAATGATTTGAATATCTGCTGGATGTTCTGTAGAGGTTACCGTGAATGCTATTTGATCTTGGTCAGATAGTGTATATGAACCTCCTCCATATGGACGACCAAAAGCAGTTCCACCTACATGATCTGCTATGCGTTCATGCTTTCCATTTAGAGCGATTCGAGTGATTTTGGTGTCTCCGTGGTCATCATACATGGCGTAAATTGATTTTCCATCCGCAGCCCATTGGATAGCGGCTAAATTCCGATCTAGTTTAATTGGAATTTGCTTTTTATTCGAGCCATCTATATTCATTGTATTTAGCTCATTAATTTGATAGGTTTGTACCTTGTCCGTATATCCTAAATAGGCAATTTTTTTTCCATCTGGACTGATAATCGGATTTCGATCAGGTCCTTGGCGATCGGTTAGGCTAGTATAAGCGCCACTGGTGATATCTAAATGATAGATTTCGGAGTTTCTGAAGTCGTATTCCCAGTCCTCATTTCTATTGGATGAAAAGATTAAACCAGTTCCATCAATTGTCCACTGAGGCGTACCTCTATGCATAAAAGGTCCAGAGGAGACTTGTCTTGCTGTACCGCCTTCTGCAGGCAGGACAAAAAATTGACTAAATCCAGGTTTGATATAGCCTCTACCGTCTGCTTCGTGTTTGAGTCGAGTTGTAACTCTTGGGGCATCTGCCCATTTGGCTCCCTTAGGTCTTTTAGGTGCTCGGACTAATACGGGGTTGGGTTCTGTGATTTGCATGGAAAAGGCCAGTTGAGAACCATCAGGGGACCAGCTTAATCCCGATGGGCTTCCATTGAGTGTACTGATTCGAGCTGTTTTACCCGAATTGACCCAATATATATGTACTTCTGAACCCTGTTTGGTGCCAGTGATATAGGCTATTCTATCTCCTGTTGGCGACCATCTAGGGCTGTAAGAAGATTGATCGTTACTCAGTAATTTTTGATGGTTATCTCCATTGGAATCAATAATCCAAAGTTGACCCACTTTTCTATCGTTCATAATGTCCATGCTGTTTCGGACATAGACTACTTGTTCCCCATTGGGTGATATATTGGGATCAGTGACATATTCTAATTCAAAAACATCCAATTCCTGGAAGTTAGGTAATGCTTCCTGGCTGTATGTGAAGCTGCTTATGCAGCATAATAGCAATAGGCTTATGGTTTGTTTTAATGGTAACATAGGTTTGTGTTTTATAGTAATATACGAGGTAGATGTTTAAAGTACGGGAATAGACTTCCTGTTTTCGTCAATGGCTACAAAAGTGAAAACACCCGAAATAGCTTTTTCTCGCTTTTCCTCATACATTTCCTCTAAAAAAATATCGACTACGACTTCTAAGGAGGTTCTACCAACTTTAGACACTCTAGCCACTAATTCAATAATAGTACCAGAGGGGATGGCTTTATTGAAGTTGACCTTATCAGATGAGATGGTTACCATTCGTTTTTTGGAAAAGCGGGTAGCTGAAATAAAGGCAACTTCATCCATGAATTTAAGGGCAGTACCACCAAATAGTGTATCGTAATGATTGGTTGTATTGGGAAAAACTGCTTTGAAAATAGAGGTTTTTGAGGCCTCCATGCGTTCGTTTAAGGTCATTTTGATCTGTTTTTAATTCCTGTTTTTGATAAGGAATATTTTATTTGAATAAAGGTCGAATTGTTTAGGACTTAAATCCACTCATCCATTCAGGACTCGCCTTACACCCTTGTCGTAAAACCATTATTTGATGTATTTAACACGATTTATGGCCTTAACATTCAATTATACTATTCGGACATAACTTTCCCAACTTATAAACGGGGTACATTGTAGTTTTTTACCTATTGTATACCAAAAATTTGCACTCCTCTGTATTATCAATGCAATTCCAATAAATAATCCAAGAAAATCTCGTTTTTGAGATTACCTAGTTCTCTTTTGTACTCAGGTAAGTCAGTTGAAAACTGGCCTAAGATTGATAATAAACCATTCACATACTAATTCAAATCTATGATACAAGCATGCTTGTTCGATTTAGATGGGGTAATAGTAGATACTGCAAAGTACCATTTTCAAGCTTGGCGTAAATTGGCCAACGACCTTGGATTTGATTTTACTCCAGAACAAAATGAAATGCTTAAAGGGGTAAGCAGAATAGAATCGCTTAAGTTGATATTAGATATTGGAGGGGTTTCCAAAACAGAACAAGAAATTCTAGAGCTTGCTGAAAAAAAGAATGAAGATTACTTGCACTTTGTCAATCAAATGGATCAAAAGGAAATCCTGCCAGGAGTTGAATCCTTCATACAAGACCTCAGAGCTAACCACATCAAAATAGTACTAGGATCAGCAAGTAAAAATGCTGTTAAAATTTTAGAGAAGATCAAATTAATTGGACTGTTTGATGCCATCATTGATGGCACCAAAACAACTCGTTCTAAACCAGATCCACAAGTATTTTTAATGGGCGCAAAAGCTGTTGAAATTCCCAACGAGTTTTGCGTAGTATTTGAAGATGCACCAAAGGGTGTACAAGCTGCTCAAGCAGCTAATATGTATGCTGTAGGTGTAGGAGAAGCCCAGGTGCTCAGTCATGCTGATCAAGTCATTGAGGGCTTTGATGGATTGGATTATGGTTTTATAAAATCGATAAGCGTTAAGGCATGAAGCAATATCTTAAACACAACGACTGGACTATAGAGGAACATGGATTTCACCCGGAATTTAATCGAGTAAGTGAAAGTATTTTCAGTATAGGCAATGGACAATTCGGTCAGCGAGCAAATTTTGAAGAACGATATACAGGTGATACCCATCAAGGTTCTTATGTGGCAGGGGTTTATTATCCCGATAAGACCAAAGTGGGTTGGTGGAAAAATGGATATCCAGAGTATTTTGCCAAAGTTTTAAATGCGGTCAATTGGATTGGATTAGATATCCTCATTGATGGAGCATCGCTAGATTTGAATCAAGTAGAAATCATTGATTTTAAGCGCGTGCTAGATATGAAGCAGGGTATTCTTTCTAGAACCTTTACTTGTGCTTTGGCTTCAGGGAAGAAGATTGAAGTGCATGCAGAGCGTTTTTGTAGTATTGCCGATTCACGCTTAGGTGTTCTTAAGTATAAGGTCAAGGCTCTTGATGCTGATATACAAGTACAGGTAGAGGCTTTTCTAGATTTCGACGTTGAAAATGAAGATTCTAATTACGAGGAAAAATTCTGGTTGCCGGTAAAAGAAGAGGCTACGGGTAACGAGGCATTAGTCATTGCCGAAACCAAGAAAACAGCCTTCCAAGTTGCTGCGAGTATGCAGTATTTCTTAGAAAAAGGGGGTGATGTTTTAGACCTAGATCAAGACATCACGCTTAAGGATAAATATGCATCTAGCCAATCTTCAACAGCATTGAAAGCAGGTGAGGAATTAGTGGTGTATAAATACGCAGCCATTCTTTCTTCTTTAAATGCTGATAAGGAAGCTTTAGAAACTAAAGTTCAAGAAGCATTGGATGATGCGGTGGCAGCTACTTACGACCAATTAAAGCAAGATCATATTAGTGCTTGGGCTGAGCGCTGGACGCTTGCAGATATAGAGATCGAAGGTGATGTGTCTGCTCAACAAGGTATTCGCTTCAATATTTTTCATCTAACCCAAACCTACACTGGTGAAGACGAACGGTTCAATATTGGACCAAAAGGATTTACTGGGGAAAAATACGGCGGATCAACTTATTGGGATACAGAGGCTTATTGTTTGCCTTTCTATATGGCAACAGCGGGTGCTGAGGTTGGTAAACAGTTATTGGTATACCGATATCACCATCTTCCAAAAGCCATTGAAAATGCTGGGAAGTTAGGCTTTAATTCTGGAGCAGCTTTGTATCCTATGGTAACTATGAATGGTGAGGAGTGCCACAACGAATGGGAAATCACCTTCGAAGAGATTCATAGAAACGGTGCCATAGCCTACGGCATTTACGATTATATCAACTTTTCTGGGGATAAAGCTTACTTGGCAGAATACGGTCTAGAAGTGCTGATTGCTATTGCTCGCTTTTGGGCACAACGGGTCAATTGGTCTAAAGCCAAGGAGCAATATGTAATGCTTGGCGTCACTGGACCTAATGAATATGAGAATAATGTAAACAACAACTGGTACACCAACTATATGGCTTCTTGGTGTTTACGTTATTGTAAGGAAAGTATGGACTATGTTCAAGCCAATCACACGGATCGATTCAATCTAATCCTTGCGAAGACCAATTTTGATTTAGAGGAATGGACTAAATGGCAGCATATTGTTGATCATATGCACTATCCATTTGATGAAAAGGAGGGTGTTTATTTGCAACAAGAAGGATTTTTAGATAAGGACTTAAGACCAGTGGATTCGCTTGGTGAAGGAGATTATCCACTTTGTCAGAATTGGTCTTGGGATAGAATTTTGAGGTCTTGCTTTATTAAGCAGGCAGATGTCTTGCAAGGCATTTATTTCTTTGAGGATGACTTTTCTTTAGAGGAATTAGAAAGAAACTTTGATTTCTATGAGCCAATGACCGTTCATGAATCCTCTCTTTCTCCTTGTGTGCATGCCATCTTAGCAGCCAAATTGAACAAGGAGGAAAAAGCTTATGAGATGTATCTCAGAACGGCTCGTTTGGATCTAGATGATTATAATAATGATACAGAAGATGGCTTGCATATCACGAGTATGGCTGGAACTTGGATGTCAGTGGTAAAAGGTTTTGGAGGTATGCGCATGAAAGATGCTATGCTTTACCTAGATCCTATGCTTCCAAGTAATTGGAAATCATTCTCTTTTAATTTACTTTATAAGGCGGTTTTGATTCAGATAAAAGTGAGTGCAGATAAGTGTACCGTGTCTAATCCTTCTGATCGCTCTTTAGTATTTTATGCTAATGGAAATCAAATGGAGGTGCAGTCTAATTCATCTTGTTCTTTCAAACTAAAATCATTTGAAAATGCATAGAACATTCCTGCTTTTAGTCTTCCCCCTATTGATTGGTTTACAAGCATGTAACCAAGAAGAACCCAAACAAATAAAAGATTTAGGTATTGCTAGTCCTATCGCACTGGCTGAAAATGATACTACCTTGGTTCTTTTGGAAGATTATTTGCTGGATGCTGCTGCATGTACTGGGGTGGAAGTCCCAGAAAACTGGAGCTATGCATGGAATACCTCCAAGGACAGTCTTTACATCTACAGTACAGACAGTCGAAATGCACTTTTTTACATTCGCTTACTAAGGGCGAATCAATCCATGGACATCCTTTGTGTGGGTAATCAGCAAATCCCTGCACAACTTCAATTAGCCGATAAAGGATATTCAAACGTCCAAATGAAGGGCGAAATGACTAACTGGGGCTTGATTGAAGGTCAGCACCAAGATGGGACATGGGTATTTGATTTATTATTGAATCCCAATGCCTACCAATATATATTCGTAGCTGATGGTCAAGAGCTATTAGATCCAGTGAATCAGCTAACTGCTGATAATGGTTCTGGTGGAATCAATTCTTTATTGGATTTAAGACCATCGGAGGGAGATATTGCCGATAGACCTATCCTTCAGACGCATACTTTTGATGCGGATCAGGTTCAGTTCAGGTTGAGTGGTAGTACGGATGACTTGAAGGTTTATGCTTTTCAAGACAATCAACTCTTGGGATACAACCTAGAGGATGGGATAATAAGTGTTTCTCCTGATGCCATTGAAGGTCGCTCTAAACTGCGTGTTTTTGCCTCTAATGCTGCTGGAATATCAAACGATATTTTAGTACCCCTTCAAAATGGGATACCCCTTCAAAATAAGGGTCAATTGACTCGCACAGATTACGAGGCTCAGGTGATGTATTTCACCTTGGTAGATCGCTTTTTTAATGGAAATACAGAGAATGATGAGCCTGTTGATGATCCGCGTTTATATGATAAAGCCAATTATCAAGGTGGAGACCTAGCAGGGATTACGGCTAAGATAAAATCAGGTTATTTTGATTCTTTAGGTATTAATAGTATCTGGTTATCACCTATTACTCAAAACCCAGCAGGTGTTTTTCAAGAATATATAGAGCCAAAGAATTTCTACTCAGGATATCATGGCTATTGGCCTATTTCATCTTCTAAAATTGACCACAGGTTTGGTACGGATGAGGAGATGTATGAATTGGTACAAACGGCCCATCAACATGATATTGCCATATTATTGGATTATGTATGTAATCACGTGCATGAACAGCACCCGATTATCCAAAACAATCCAGAGTTTGCCACTGTATTTGAACTGGGTGAAGGCAGACGAAACTTACGTTTGTGGGATGAGCAACGTTTAACAACTTGGTTTGATGAATTCTTGCCTTCTTTGGATTTGGAAAATCCTGAGGTAGTCGATTTACAGGTAGACTCTACCATGTATTGGATTAATAAGTTTGAATTTGATGGTTTCCGTCATGATGCTACCAAGCATATTGCAGTAGATTTTTGGCGACAATTGACACGCCGATTGAAAGAAGAGCGTGTTTCAAAGGGAAATCAAGTGTATCAGATTGGGGAAACATACGGGAGTAGAGATTTAGTAAAAAGCTATATTGGTTCAGGATTGCTAGATGCTCAATTTGACTTCAATCTATACTTCGATAGTCGCTCTTCCTTTGCATTTCAAGAACCTTCTTTTGAGCAAGTAACAGACGCCTTGGCGCAGTCTTTAAATTACTTCGGTCACCATAATACTATGGGCTATATGACCGGGAATCATGATCAGGCGCGGTTCATTTCATATGCAGGTGGTGCACTTCGAATGGATGAAGATCCAAGAGCGGCAGGTTTTGAGCGCGAAGTTGGGGTTGGAGATCCAATTGGTTATAAACGCCTACAGTTGATGACAGCATTCTACTTATCTATTCCTGGAGTGCCAACTATATTTTACGGGGATGAAATTGGAATGCCTGGTGCTAATGATCCAGATAACAGAGATATGATGATTTTTGAGGGTTTGAATGCCGATCAAGAAGCCACAAAAGCTATGGCTGCTAAGATGACTAACCTTAGGAGAAACTCCATGTCCTTAATCTATGGCGATACGCGTATTGTCAGTAGTGGACCTAATCACATCATTTTGGAAAGAACTTATTTTGACGAAGTTTCATATTGTGTTTTTCATAAAGGTACAGAAACGGCGTCTTACACTATAGAACTCGATGAATATCAAGGGAACATGTCTTTTTCTAGAAAAATTAATGAATCTGGCCAATTAGATCATGCGGCAGGGGAGCTGGTTGTAGAACTGGAACCTTGGTCCTTTGAAATCATTCAATCAAACTAAAATCACTATGATTAATAAACCATTAAAAGCTTTCCTTTTTAGCCTTTCAGTATTAGGTCTAGTAGCCTCTTGTACACAAGCACCAGCAGTGGAAGTACAGGAAGAAACGGTAGAAGTATTAGGAGAGAATCAATTGCCTGACTGGGCAGTGAATGCCAATATTTACGAAGTAAACATTAGACAATATACTCCTGAGGGTACATTTAATGCCTTTGCTACCCATTTAGATCGTTTACATGATATGGGCGTGAAGATGTTATGGTTAATGCCGATTTATCCAATATCGACTACTAAGAAGAAAGGCTCGCTAGGGTCTTACTATGCAGTCTCTGACTATACAGCGGTGAATCCTGAGTTTGGAACAGCGGAAGATTTCAAAGCATTGGTTGAAAAAATTCATGCTTTGGATATGAAAGTTATTTTAGATTGGGTACCTAATCATACTGGTTGGGACCACGTATGGATTGAAGAAAATCCAGAGTTTTATACTTATGTGGCAGATACCATTACACATCCGTTTATGAATGGGGAACCAACGGATTGGTATGATGTAGCGGAGTTGAATTATGATAATAAGGAGATGCGCGAGCAAATGACTCAAGCATTGGAGTACTGGGTAGAGGAATATGACGTAGATGGCTACCGTTGTGATGTGGCTTTTGAGGTGCCAGATGATTATTGGACAGAGGCCGTTCCTCGATTGAGAGCGCTAAAGCCAGTATTCATGTTGGCAGAAGCGGAGCATCCACCACATAGAAATAGTGGAGACTTCCATATGAGTTATCCTTGGTCCTTTATGCATTTAACAAATGAAATGGGTAAGGGACATGAAAATGTAAATGCCTTAGATTCATTTTTAGTTAAAGCGGAGGCAGACTTTACGCAAGGCTTCCAGATGAGTTTTACGACTAATCACGATGAGAATTCATGGAATGGAACAGAGTTCGAGAGATACGGCGATGCGCATCAAACTTTCGCTGTTTTGACTGGCACTTGGTACGGTATGCCTTTGATTTATTCAGGCCAAGAGGAACCACTTCAGCGTAGATTAGCATTTTTTGATAAAGACGATATTGGGTTTGAGCACTATGCGTATGCAGATTTTTATAAAACCTTATTGAATCTACATAGAACAAATAAAGCGCTTTGGAATGGGTCTTATGGTGGTCATCCAGAGCGTATTAATACTTCGGAGACTGTTTATGCTTTCAAGAGAGAAAAAGAAGGAGATCAAGTTGTAGTTGTTTTGAATTTTAGTGATCAAGAACAGGAAGCTGAATTGACTACTTCTGTAGAGGGTATGGAAGAAGTATTTACTGGAGAGACTGGTGAAGGACAAAGCATTACATTGGAGCCATATGGCTACAGGGTTTATGCTTCCACAGCCACAAAGTAATCACGCAATAAATCAAGTTAGTATGACATCAGGATATTCTAAGAAACAACTCACCTTTTGGCAAATCTGGAACATGAGTTTCGGTTTCCTGGGCATTCAATTTGGTTTTGCTCTACAAGGTGGACACATGTCTAGGATCTTTCAGACCCTAGGTGCTGCTAAAGACGATATTCCATTACTTTGGATTGCCGCACCTTTAACGGGTTTGATTGTTCAGCCCATTATTGGATACATGAGTGATCGGACTTGGCATCCTAAGCTAGGGAGGCGAAGACCATTTTTCTTAGTTGGTGCGATCCTAGCGTCAATAACCTTGTTTTTTGCACCCTATTCATCAGCCTTGTGGATGGCAGTCGGTTCCCTTTGGGTTCTAGATGCTTCTATCAATATCTCCATGGAGCCGTTTAGAGCTTTGGTAGCGGATAAACTACCTGAGAATCAGCGGTCTTTTGGCTTTGTTATTCAGACCTTGATTATTGGTATTGGTACCTGGATAGCTTCCAATTTACCTTGGATGGTATCGAGAGTGATGGAGTCTATGGGTATGGAAGTTGTGCAAGCTGAGGGAGTGATTCCATCCGATGTGAAAATAGCTTTTGGTATTGGCGCATTTGTATTTATTGCCTCTATTTTGGTGACCATTTTTACCACAGATGAATATCCTCCAGAGGATATGGAGGCATTTAATAAGGAAAAAGATCAAGCTGGATTTTTTGATGGGGCTAAAGAGATATTTAATAATGTGGTGGGCATGCCTAGGATTATGCAGAAGCTGGGTGTGGTTCAATTCTTTAGTTGGTTTGCCTTTTTCACTATGTGGTCCATGGCAACTCCAGCATTGACAGAACATGTGTTTAAAACCCCATATCCTGTAGACGGTGGTGAACAAGCTCTAGCTGCATTTAATGAGTCCGCTAATTTAGTGGGTTCTTATATGGGCGTTTATGGCTTGACTTCTATGTTGTTTGCTTTGGTACTCACCTTCATAACGGCGAAGGTTATTATCAATAGAAAAACAGTGCATTTATTTTCATTAGTAGCCGGTGGATTAGGCTTCTTTTTGATGTATTTCATGGAGGATCCTGCTATGCTAAAATGGAGCTTTGCCTTGATTGGCTTGTCTTGGGGTTCTATATTGTCTATGCCTTATGCGATGTTATCTTCTTCTATTGATGCTAAAAAAATGGGTATTTACATGGGTATATTCAATATGTTCATTGTGATACCTCAGATTTTGGCTTCTATTGGAGGAATCAATATCAGTTATATACTATTTGGAGAAAATACTATTTCAACGATGCTTCTTGCAGGTACTTGTCTAGTTATTGCTGGATTGAGTAATCTGTTGATAACAGAACAGGAAGCTATCAGATAAAACTATAATTATGAAGCGGTTAAGATGGATTATGATTATGCTGATTGGGACTCAGTGGAGCTTTGCTCAATTAGTAGTTACTGAACCAGCATTTCCGACAGCGGAGGATGAAATCACTATTACCTATGATGCAACTTTAGGGACCGGCGAATTAGCCGGATTACCTCAGGGACAAAAGGTATATGCACACGTAGGTTTGGTTACTGAAGCAGGTGGGGCAGGTTCCTGGCAGCATGTTACAGGAAATTGGGGAACGGCGGATAGTAGGACAGAAATGACCCGAATTGGAACATCTGATTTATGGCAGTTAACTTTCTCGCCTAGCCTTTTAGCTTGGGCGGAAGAAAACAATAATGATAATGCAACACTTCCAAATGATATTGTTGTAAATGAATTGGCATTAGTATTCAGGAATGCTTCAGGTTCATTAGAAGGAAAAACAGATGATAACGGAGATATTTTTATTCCAATTTATTCTGGTCAACAAGGCTTTGTAGCAGGTTTTGCGAATCCATCGAATTACAGTACAGTACTGAACCCTGGAGAAACAATTGATTTAATTGCCAATGCTTCTGATGTAGCGACAATTAGCTTTTATGATAATGGAAATCTATTGGTAGAGGAGACCGGCAGTCTAAACTTGCTGTATAACTTTGAGCCAACAGTAGGGGATCATGAATTGATTATGATTGCTGACGATGGAAATGATCAGGTTCAGGATACGGTATTTGTAACTGTTGCAGGTACTCCTACTATTATTCCATATCCAAATGGGACGATTCCTGGTATCAATAGGATAGCAGCAGATCATGTTCGATTTGCCTTGACAGCACCTAATAAGGACTATGTTTACCTAATTGGAGATTTTAATGATTGGATAGCTAGCGAGGCGTATTTCATGACTCCAAGTCCTGATGGCGTTTGGTGGTTAGATGTGGAAGGTTTAGATCCTAATACAGAATATGCTTATCAGTATTACGTGGATGGAGAATTGAAGATTGCAGATCCATATAGTGAGATTATTTTAGACCCATTTAATGATGGATATATTCCCGAATATTCTTTTCCAAATTTAAAAGACTATCCATATGGTAAAACATCGGGAAATGTGACGAGCTTTTATCCAGTAAAACCAACATTTAACTGGCAACATGATAATTACGAAAGACCTGCCAAAGAAGAATTAGTCGTTTATGAAGTACTGGTAAGGGACTTTGTGGAGGAGCAAAATTATCAGGCATTAATTGAGCGCTTGGATTATTTGGATGAGCTAGGTATCAATGCAATTGAGCTGATGCCTGTAATGGAGTTTGAGGGTAATCTCAGCTGGGG
>CAJXMP010000033.1 GCA_913056515.1 uncultured Lewinella sp. | reverse complement strand
CATTCATTAGCTCCTCATCCATATTGAATGAAATAAAAAAGATTCCAGCTTTATCTGATTCATTTTGAGCGAAAGTAGCCTGCGAATAAGTTAGAATTATAGAAAGGGCGATGACGTTGTAAAGTTTAAATGATTTCATTTTCAATGCATTTTATAGTCAAATAGTTAAACACCTAACAAAAAGATAATTATAAATCATTGAAGTTTAATGGTTTATATTTTTAATTGAACGCTGAGGAGGATTTGTTAGTATAGATTGTTCTAAAAAAGGATTTTTCCACTAAAAATATCTTTAAATCAAACTATTTAAGATATTTGCGGCAACACTTTTCGTTAATTTAAACGTAGTCCACAAAAGATGACTTCTACAGAGATTCGTAAACAGTTTTTAGATTTCTTTGCTGATAAAGGGCATAAGATCGTTCCATCTGCACCTATTGTAAATAAAGACGATCCTACTTTAATGTTTACCAATGCAGGAATGAATCAATTCAAAGATTTCTTCTTGGGTAATCAAACGCCTGATAATAGAAGGATTGCAGATACTCAAAAATGTTTGCGGGTGTCTGGTAAGCATAATGACTTAGACGAGGTAGGTCGTGATTCTTATCACCATACCATGTTTGAGATGCTTGGTAATTGGTCTGTTGGAGATTATTTCAAGAAAGAAGCTATTGATTGGGCCTGGGAGTTGTTGACAGAGGTATATGGACTTGAAAAAGATAGACTGTATGTATCCATCTTTGAAGGTGATCAAGGTGATAATCTTCCCGTGGATGATGAGGCTAGGCAATTCTGGTTAAAGCATGTACCGGCTGAGCGCATTCTAGAATTTGATCGAAAAGATAATTTCTGGGAAATGGGTGAAACTGGACCCTGTGGTCCATGTTCTGAAATTCATATTGACCTTCGTTCGGATGAGGCAAGAGCAGCAGTAGATGGAGCGACCTTAGTCAATATGGACGATCCGTTAGTTGTGGAAATATGGAATCTTGTATTTATTCAATTTAATCGTAAAGCGGATGGTAGTTTGGAACAACTGCCCGAAAAGCATATAGATACAGGAATGGGTTTTGAACGTCTTTGTATGGCCCTTCAAAACAAACAATCTAATTACGATACGGATGTTTTCACCCCTTTTATAGCTTTCATTGAACAAGAATCGGGTGTAAAATATGGATTTAGCTATGCTCCAGATGCTATGTCAGATATAGCTATGCGTGTAGTGGTTGATCACATTAGAGCGGTATGTTTTACTGTAGCTGATGGACAATTGCCTTCATCTAATGGTGCTGGATATGTAGTTCGGAGGATTTTAAGAAGAGCAGTTCGTTATTACTATTCTTTCTTGGGTATGAAAGAACCTTTCATGTACAAGTTAGTTGATTTGCTAGCGAACTACTTTAAAGGAACCTTCCCTGAGTTAGATGCTCAAAAGGAGCAAGTAGCCAAAATAGTGTTGGCGGAAGAAAAAGCTTTTTTAACCACCCTTGAGAATGGTTTAAAGCGTTTTGAGCATTTGAGTATCAGCAATAATACCGTTTCAGGTGAAGATGCATTTGAATTGTATGATACTTATGGCTTCCCTATTGATTTAACGGAAATGATTGCCTTGGAAAAGGGATATACCGTTGATCAAGCAGGTTTTGAAGCAGCCTTAAAGGAACAAAAAGAACGTTCTAGAGCAGATGCTAAACGCGAGGTAGGCGATTGGACTTCATTGAGTAATTCAGGTGTGACCTTTATAGGATATGATAGCACAAGTGTAGAAGGTGCTCAAGTAGTCAAGTATAGAACCGTAAAAGTAAAAGATAAAGAACAGTATCAGATTGTATTGGATAAAACGCCTTTTTATGCAGAAGGTGGTGGTCAAGTTGGCGATACGGGCTTGTTATACTTCGGTGAGGAGCGGATTGCTGTATTAGACACTAAGAAGGAGAATGATTTGATCATTCATTTTGTCAAGAACCTTCCAGCACAAATAGATGCACCAGTTCGAGGTGAAATCAATGTATCGAAAAGACGATTGACAGAAAATAACCACTCTGCAACCCACCTGATGCATGCTGCATTACGTGAAGTTTTAGGTGATCATGTCCAACAAAAAGGATCTCTGGTCAATGATAAATATTTACGATTTGACTTTTCTCATTTTCAAAAGGTAAGTGCAGAAGAATTGAGAGCTGTAGAAGCTTTAGTTAATCGAAAGATTAGAGAGAATATTGCATTAGAGGAAGCCCGATCAATAGGTATTGAAGAGGCTAAAGCAGCTGGAGCGATGATGCTTTTCGGTGAAAAATATGGTGATGTGGTTCGTATGATAACCTTTGATTCGGACTATTCTGCTGAATTATGTGGTGGATGCCATGTTCCAGCTACAGGACAAATAGGTTTGTTTAAGTTCACTAATGAAACCGCTGTAGCAGCTGGTGTAAGAAGGGTAGAGGCTGTTACTGCTGAAGCAGCTGAGGCATATGTGAATGAAGAGATAGATACTCTAAATGATGTACGCTCTAATTTTAAACAAGCCAAAGATACTCCTAAGCAGGTTGCTGCTTTAGTGGAAGAAAATAAGTCCTTGAAAAAAGAAATCGAACAACTGATGTTGGCTCAGGCAAATGCCTTGAAATCGGAGTTGATGGCAGCGGTTGAAGATAAAGGAGGTATTAATTTTTTAGCAAAAGTATTGCCTTTAGGAGATGCGAACGCTATCAAGAACCTTCAATTCCAAATTGAAAAGGAGCTTGGTAATGCTGTTATAGTATTTGGAGCCGTAGTGAAGGAAAAGCCCTTGCTATCTATTATGATATCAAAGCCATTGACAGAAGAAAAAGGCTTGAATGCTGGGGCTATGATTAGGGAAATAGCCAAAGCCATTAAAGGTGGTGGAGGTGGACAAGCTTTCTATGCGACTGCTGGTGGAAAGGATGCTGCTGGATTACAGGCTGCAATTGACCAAGCGGCTAGTATGATTTAGTATTCGTATTAAAGTATACTTAAAAAGTCCAACTCATCATTGAGTTGGACTTTTTAATGTCCAGCTTGGTCGATTAGATAGGCGCTATATAGCAGGATTTTGTATTTTGTATCAGACTTAATTAGGAAATAATGACTAATGAAAACAATTCCAATCCTGAAAAAAGAGAAGGAATCTCCTTTTTCTTTTTCTCTTTAGTCCAAGAGATTTGGCAACTTTTCCGTGGCATATTTGACCTGAATCAAGGGATGGATCGCGAAGGCGCTATTCTTGAGATTCGAAACAATAAAAAAATGGAAGGCGCCAATGCTTGGTTATTGATGTGTTCTATTATGGTTGCGTCTTTGGGATTGGATTTAAATTCTCCAGCTGTCATTATTGGTGCGATGTTGATTTCTCCGTTGATGTCGCCTATACTAGGAGTGGGTTTATCTATAGGAATTAATGACCGAGGGATGTTGTTTATCTCGCTTAGGCATTTTGCTATTGCTATAGCCATTTCTTTAGCTACTTCTTTCATTTATTTCAAGTTGACGCCCATCGGTCAGTTGACCCCTGAAATTTTAAGTCGAACTGCACCTACTTTCCTAGATGCTTTGGTCGCTTTTTTTGGAGGGCTAGCGGGTATTATTTCTAATACTAGGAAAGACAAGAGTAATGCTATACCGGGAGTCGCCATTGCGACAGCATTGATGCCTCCTTTATGTGTGACTGGATATGGATTGGCCATGGGTGATTGGATGGTCATGATCAACTCTTTTTACTTATTCTTTTTAAATGCTGTAATTGTAGCTTTTGCAACCTATTTGATTGTGCGAATTCTAAATTTCCCAGCTATGCAACATGCTAATGAGCAGGAAAAACGTAAAGCAAAATGGGTAGGTATATTTTTAGGTCTAGTACTTTTAGTGCCTAGTTTTATTATTCTTTCCAATATCCTAGGAAAGTTAAATGATCGTTCGAATATAGAAAACTTCATGAATACCTACTTCGCCAATGATGTATGGGAGATTGAGGAAAAACCAAGGCAAGATACCTTGGATGCACAGGTCATAGTTTTTAGGGAATTAAGTGAGGATTCTGTAGCCAGTTATGAGTTGCTTTTTGAGCAATTAGGTGTTGCCAGTCGTTTCCACATTATTCAATCCAATGTCCCCATGGACGACGCTGAGATTGAGGAGATGAAAGTCAATATGCGTTCGGAGTTATTGGAGCTTTTACAGGCGGACAAAAAGATTGCTGATGAAAAGACACGGCAAATCAATAAGTTGCAGGCTCAAATTGATAGTATGATTCTGCCTCAGAACCAGTTTTTGGTGGTATCAAAAGAGATTCAAACGCTATTTCCTAAAGTGGAAGAATGTGCCTATGCAGATATGCAATATGCTGTGGGAGATAGCACTGTGATTTTACCTACTATACAAGTCAGGTGGCGTCAAACGAATCGCTATCAGCGATTACAATATGAAGAACAGTTGCAATCATTTTTGAAAATCAGGCTTCAGCAAGACACTATCGTGGTCAAGAGTATGCTGTAGTTAAAAGCTGATTTTCTCTTGGAATAGATTGTAATAATCACCCATATTTTTACCGTCAATTAATGCATGGTGCCCTGTAAGTGAAAGTGGCATAAGTGTTTTATCACCATCCTGGAAGGTTTTACCCCAACTGATCCTCGGTATACAATCATGCGGATGATAATGCATGGCATGCGTTATAGAAGTAAATGAAATCCAAGGTAAAGCGGATAAGAACAGGTAATCGTCTCTTTTTTCCTCGTCTTCAAATACAGGGTCTTCCTGCATCATTTTGATTCGATCAATGGCTCTCTCGTAAAAGTCTTTGAATTCACCATTGTATTTAACTTCGCAGAAGCTAAATACGTCACTCACTTTTGTAGATACAGAGAAAGAAGGATGAACGTAATCGTGTTCAACTACTTCTGTACCGCGTATTCTTTGTAAAAAGGGTTTGATTTGGTGGGCCGTATTGGTGATTTGGTAAACCATTACAGGTGTAAACTTGAGGGATTCGTCTTTTATTTTTTCTAATAAACGGGTAATGTCCATATTAGCAGTAATGCTGTAGTGTGGATGATTCATGGTTCTGAAATACTCAAAATGCTTCCTTCTATGTGGGTTCGTGAATTCAATCTTGCGCATATAGTTTTGAATTTTAGCCCTTGAATTTAAGTTTTCCTTAAACAATAAAAAAGATAGTTTTACATTTAGAATTCAGAAATGTGATTATTTTTAATGTGTTTTTCTTAATTAAACAAAGAACATGTACTCCAATAAATCTTGTACCCCGCTATTACTTGTTTGTCTATTTTTCATTGGTTTAGGCTTGTCTTATGGACAGTCTCCACTTACTAATGAGTACTGTAACGAGCGTTTTGATTTCTGTTTAAAGTATCCTTCAATCCTTTCGCAAAAAGATATCAGTTCAAATGAAGATGGTGTTGTACTCCGATCGGATAATCAAGATATTCGCCTTCGGGTTTTTGGATATCACAATATGTTAGAAAACAATGCTGCAGAGGAGTTAGATCATTATTTTGATATGGCGAATATGGAGCATCCTAAACTAGAGGCAGAGTGGATTAGTACTGCTAAAAATGACTTAGATTCAAATGCTTGGATAAGAGTTGGAAGGATCGTTTACTTCGTTCGAACCATTGTTGTAGGCGAAGATATTATTGGTTTAACTTTTGAGGTTAATCGAACTAAACGACTGAGTTTTGAGGAGGCAGAACAACTTGCTAAGCGACTGGAGCAGAACATTCAATTATAAATAAAGGAGGTGGATACCTCCTTCTAGTATTTGAGGTATTTTTTGTTTACAAATGCATGGATACCTTCTTTTCCCATTTCTCGACCATAACCACTTTGTTTGATGCCTCCAAAAGCAATTCTGGGGTCAGACTTTACAAATTCATTCAAAAAGACAGCTCCAGCTTCCAGTTCTTCTCGAATGATTTGATGTCCTAGCTCTACGTTTTCTGTAAATAAAGCAGCACCTAAACCAAAGTTGCTATCATTAGCCATATCAATGGCTTCTGTTTTATTTTTTGCTCGTATAACAGTACAAATGGGTCCAAATAATTCTTCTGTAAATGCTATGTTATTGCGGTCTGCAATGGTCAGTAATGTGGGTGGATAAAATGCTCCTGCGATAACTGGAATCTCCCCGCCAGATATCAGCGTTGCACCTTGTTCAATAGCTTGACAGACAGATTGATGAATGCGGTCCCGTTCTTTTATAGAGACTAAAGGTCCCATTACAGTAGTAGGATCAAGCGGATCTCCAAAGTCGATCATACGCATTCGCTCTTTTAATAAGTCTACAAAAGCATCATAGACTGGAGCTTCAACTATAAATCGTTTTGCTCCAATGCAACTTTGCCCTGCATTTTTCATTCTTGAATCTAAGCCTTCTCGTACAGCTAATTCTAGATTGGCATCTTTTAATATTACATAGGCATCATTTCCACCTAGTTCAAGTAGGGAGGGCTTGATAGATGCTCCTGCTAAACTTGCTACAGCTGCACCTGCTTGTGTTGATCCTGTTAGACTGACACCTTGTATGCAGGGGTGTTCAATAACATTTGGCATTTGGTCTGACTTGGCTAAAATGGCTTGGTAAACCCCCTTCGGTAGCCCAGCTTGAAGCATTAATTGTTCTAATAACAAGGCAGATCCACTTACATTGGAAGCATGTTTAAGTAATACCGTGTTTCCTGCCGCAATAGCTGGAACGGCAAAACGAATCACTTGCCAGAAAGGGAAATTCCAGGGCATTATACCTAGAAGAGGACCTAAGGGTTGGTAACTGAGTGTAATTGTTTTTCCATTTTCCTCAGCAATGCATTCATCCGTTAAAAATGTCTTTAGATGTTTAGCGTAGTATGAACAAAGTGTAGCACATTTAGACCATTCTGCTCGAGCACTAGTAATGGGTTTTCCCATTTCATGCGTCATAATGATAGCCTGTTCTTGTTCTGATTGCAAGAGATTCGCCAGCTGATCTAGAAATTGTATTCTCGTCTCTATACTCGTTTTTCTCCAAGTCTGAAAAGTCGCTTGAGCTTGATCAATTAATAGGGAAATTTCCTCATCGGTATGTGCAGGATACCGCTTAATTTCTTGACCTGATGCAGGATTTATGGAGACTAATTCCGCTTTCATAAAGCAGTTATTTTTTATTGTTTTAGACTGAAATCAATTAAATTCAAGCCTATTAATCATTACTCAAAAAGCAATTCATGAGATCACTCTTTTTATTTAGCTGTATGGTTATCTGCGGATTCATAGGTACAATAGCGGCGCAAGATAATCATCCTAATTTGGATTACTTCCATAAGAATGTAGAAAAAAATATCGATTCCCGCAGATTTGGGTATGAGGCTATTAAGCCAAGTATAGAAAAACTAAAGCATCATAGTGATTTCAAAGTTGAATTGCTTGGGCAATCTGTCGAGGGAAGACCTATTCAGTTAGTTTCATGGGGTACAGGTGAAGAGTCTATTTTAATGTGGTCACAAATGCACGGGGATGAACCTACTGCTACCATGGCTATGATGGACTTGTTTAATTTTCTAATGGATGAGCAAGACGAAAGGGGAGAGGCACTTAAAGCGAACTGGAAGGAGTCTCTTAGTTTGTATTTTATTCCAATGCTAAACCCTGATGGTGCTGATCAATTTAGAAGGCATAATGCCATGGGTATAGATATCAATCGAGATGCATTAAAATTGAATACGCCAGAGGGAAGAGCATTGAAAGCTGCCAAGGATAGGCTTCAGCCTGATTGGGGATTTAATTTGCATGATCAAAGTAGATATTATCAAGCTGGACATCAGCCTCATCCAGCCACCTTTTCTTTTTTAGCACCTGCATATAATGAAGCCAAAGACATCAATGGGAATCGAATGGCTGCTATGCAGTTGATCGTTGCTTTAAATGAATTGGCACAAAGTCAATTACCTGGACAAGTAGGGCGTTACGACGATACCTTTGAACCCAGAGCATTTGGAGATAATATGCAGAAATGGGGGGTAAGGACTATTCTCATAGAGTGTGGTGGTAATCCTGCAGATTTTGAAAAGCAGGACATTCGGAAAAATCATTTTCTATTTTACCTGCATATTTTTGATCAGATTATCAATCAATCCTATCAACAATACGCGCTTTCTGATTATGAAGCTATTCCATTCAATAGAAGACGGATGATGGAATTAGTGGTCCGAAATGCTGACTATACATACTTAGGGCAACATACTCATTTAGATTTTGGGTATCAGTTTGTAGAATACGATACCCAGGATCATAGATCTGGCTATGTACGTGGATCAATTAATGAGATTGGTGATCTAACAGGATACCAAGGCTATCAAGAATTAGATGCCAGTGATTTGGTTTTAGAAAAAGGAAGACTGTATCCAAACACATTTAAGCAGTTAACGGATTTGACACCTAGTCGGATCCAACAATTGCATCGAGCAGGTTACACAGCAGTTAAACTTAAAAATCTTCCGCCTAAAGCGGAGCGGTATAATTTACCTATCCAATTACGGAGTGCTAAAACAAAGCAAGTTGACAATGAGATAAAGCTCTATGGGAATCCTGCTTTTGTTTTGAGGGATCAAGCAGGTCGAGTAGTCGGCGTAATTGTTAATGGAGTATACTATCCAATTGAATAAATTATCTGGGTATAAAAAAGACCTAAGCATTGGCTTAGGTCTTTTTTATTTATTGTCCTTTAAATCGATCTAGGAATCCCTCCATTTCTTTTACAATTTCTGGAGATCCTATCGCAATACTTGTTTTTTGATGCAGTTTAGTTAAGGTTTGGTCCATGATCCGATTTCCATGGCAATCTATGGCTACACCCCCTGCTTGCTCTACGATAAAGGCCATAGGATTACACTCATACAAGAGCCTTAATTTTCCACCAGGCTTATCTGTGGTATAGGGATATGTAAAAATACCGCCTTTGAATAGGGTTCTGTGTACATCTGCAACCATTGATCCGATATATCTTAATGTTCTTTTCTGTTCAAAGCAATGGGACAAGAAACGTCTTACACCAGTTGGGAATGCGAGATAATACCCTTGATTTACAGAGTAAAAATTACCTGTATTCGGGATTTTAATATTCGGATGGGATAGACAGAATTCACCTATTGCTGGATCAAGTGTAAATCCATTAACCCCATTCCCAGTTGTTAGAACGAGCATAGTAGAAGTCCCGTAAAGCACGTATCCCGCAGCTACTTGTTCAGTTCCTTTTTGAAGGAAGTCATTTACATCGCAGGGGCTATCTACCTCAGACAGTCGTCTGTATATTCCAAATATAGTACCTACAGATACATTGACATCAATATTAGAGGAGCCATCTAAGGGATCTGTAACCATCACATATTTAGAAGAAACATTGTGCACCCCATCCATCGGGATGATATCTTCATTTTCTTCTGAAGCAATTCCTGCACACTGTCCACTGCTTTTCATACAGTCTATCAGTAAATCATTGGCATAGATGTCTAATTTTTGGACATCATCTCCAGAGGTGTTTGATTGATCTGCAGCACCTAGAATATTGATTAAACCAGCTTTATTAATCGCATTATTGATGATTTTGGTAGCTACACCAATATCTCTTAGCAGTGCGGTGAGCTCGCCAGATGCATGTTTAAAATCCTTTTGTCGTTGGAGGATAAATTCGTCTAGGGTAAGTATTCGCTTCATGAATTGGTTTGGTATTTGGCCAAGTGACTAATTACTAGGGCAAAGTTAAAATAAATTGCATAGTAAAGAAAAACTTGTAAGCCTGCGCTAATGTTCTTTTTTTATGGAAACGGATATATTCCAATGAATAAAAAATATATTCATTAACTTTCTGAAAAAATAAGACCGTGTTGTGCTTGGGGGATTATTCCTAGCTACACAGTAAAAGGGAATAGAGTGAAGGAATTAAAATTTTTGAATGCATATTTTCTGAAGTATAAGTGGAAATTGCTGTTAGGCATCATTTTCGTCTCTCTATCCAATTATTTCAGAATCCTACAACCACAAATGATTAGGGAAGCTCTAGACCTAGTCATGGATAATATTCAGATCTATCGTATGCTTGATGCTGGTCCAGTACGCGAGCAATTAGTGAAAAGCTTAGGAGGTTTATTGCTTGAATTTGGTGGATTAGTGATTGTACTGGCACTGTGTATGGGCGTATTCATGTACTTCATGCGTCAGACCATCATAGTGATGTCTCGATTGATAGAATATGATCTTAGAAAGTTGATCTTTCAAAAGTTTGAATCACTTAGCGTAGAGTTCTACAAGCGCAGCAATACTGGAGATTTGATGGCTCGGATTTCTGAAGATGTGTCCAAGGTTCGAATGTATATTGGACCAGCTATTCTTTATGGAATCAATCTAGTTTCCTTGTTTATTTTGGCGATTTCTTCCATGGTAAATGTGTCTTTAGAGTTGACTTTATATGCATTGGCTCCTTTACCCTTCTTGTCTATATCCATTTATTATGTATCTAGCTTGATCAACAAGAAATCTACTAAGATTCAAAAGCAATTAGGTTATTTGAATACGATTGTTCAGGAAGTTTTCTCGGGTATTCGCGTGGTGAAATCTTATACACAAGAGGCAGCTATAGGTGGAAATTTTGAAGTACAGAGTGAGGATTACAAACAAAAATCAATGGAGCTGGCTCGAGTTAATGCCTTTTTCTATCCACTGATGTTGTTACTCGTTGGAGCAAGTACCATTATTACTGTTTTTATGGGTGGTCGAATGGTATTGGAAGGTAAAATTAGTCCAGGTAATATTGCTGAGTTTGTGATTTACGTGAATATGCTTACTTGGCCGGTCACGGCTATTGGTTGGGTAGCCTCTATTATCCAACAGGCTGCAGTATCTCAGAGGCGTATTAACGAAATTTTACTGGAAGAACCTTCTATTCAAGAAATAAAAGAACCCTACAGAGCGCCTATTCAGGGTGATATCTCATTCGAAAATGTATCTTTTGTTTATCCAGATTCAGGAATTGAGGCCTTAAAGGGTGTTGATTTTGAACTAAAGGCCGGACAAAAAATGGCTATTATTGGTCGAACGGGGGGAGGTAAAACGACGATTGCAGAACTTTTATTGAGGAATTATGATGTCCAATCTGGTCGGATTCGAATTGATGGGGTAGACATCAAGGATTTTTCTACTCAACACCTCCGGTCTGCTTTGGGCTATGTACCTCAAGATTCTTTCTTGTTTTCAGATACCATTTCAGCTAATGTGGCTTTTGGGAATCCAGATGCTTCCCAAAAAGAGATCGAGCAATATTGCCAATATGCAGCTATTCATCAGGACATTTTAGAACTACCTGAAGGGTATGACACCGTAGTAGGAGAACGTGGGGTTACCTTATCTGGAGGACAAAAGCAACGAATATCCATTGCTCGGGCATTAATCAAAAGACCTAAGCTGGTGATTCTAGATGATTGTTTATCAGCTGTAGATACCAAAACAGAGCAATCCATTCTTGGTTTCTTTGAATCGGAGTTTGCTGGTAAAACAACCATTATTATCACGCATCGGATTTATAATTTGCTAGAATTTGACCACATTCTTGTATTAGATGATGGTCGTATTGTTGAATCGGGCAAACATGCCGAGCTATTAGCTCAAGGTGGGTATTATGCAGAACTGTTTCAGAAGCAATCCCTTGAGAAAGAGGCAGAATGATATGGTTAGAATTGTCATAAGAGAAAAATAAAACAAAAGATTTATGTGCAATTCCTTAAATTTTATTTCTTTTTGATTTTATTTGTAATGTTTTACATTTGTAATAGGTATTCATTTTTTAAACAAAATTTTTTTTAGAGTGGAATCAGATAGAAATCAAAGAAAGTTTGAAAGCGTCTATTCAAAGAAGGTTCGCGCGGGCAAGAGGAGGACGTATTTCTTCGATGTGAGAAGAACAAAGGGAGATGATTTCTACCTTACGCTTACTGAAAGTACTAAGCGTTTCAATGGTGAGGGGTATGAAAGACATAAGATCTTTTTGTATAAGGAAGACTTTAATCGTTTTATCAATAATTTAGAGGAGGCTATCTCTTATGTGAAAACAGAGTTGATGCCAGACTACGATTACGATGAATTTACTCGTAGACAAGAGGAGTGGGAAGCTAAAAGAGAAGAAGAAGCTGCGTCAAATGAAAATGCTGCAGATTCTTCAAATGAAGAAGCTTCAGAAGACGACTTGTCTTGGTAAGTTGAATCAAACCTAAATAAAAAAGCACCTTGGAAAATATCCAAAGTGCTTTTTTATTAATAGCTACCCTTATATCGTCGCAAGAACCATTCCAAGGCTAATAGTAATGCGATTAAAGCAAACAACCACCTGTAATCAATCAAAGGCATGGTTTTACTTTGTGCGTATAAAACAGGCTTTTGAGAATCATCCGCTAAAAGGTTTTGAGTCAAGTCATCTATTTGCTCGGGAAAGTAAAGATCTCCACCACTTTGTTCACTGATTAATTGAAGCATATTGAAGTCAGCAGTTAGCTCTAAAGCTTCCAAATTAAGATCATTCACAGTGAATGGACCCCGGTCAGTCAATTTTGCTCCATTGTAGTTTGTTTGTGCCTCGAAAGTGTATAAACCTGCAGGTAATTTGCCCAGGTTTAAGCTGTAGGCATCTCCTCTTTTTGAAAAGGTGTGTTCAAATTGATTGCCAGCTTCATTACTCAAAGTCAAACGGGCCTCAGGATCATTGACTCTTTCATAATTGGCATTGAATAGCTCAGCATCTATAATGACCTCTTCAGAAGTTACAAATTGTGCTTTAGCGGGTTTAGCTCTGAATTTTCGTTTATCCTCTCTCGAGCCTAAGTATAAGGCTGTTTTTTGTATCAAGGCATCAATAGCCGTATGATCATTCTGTTGCAAGTAGTTAAAAATTCTCCATTGCCATATGCCAGTTCCAAGTAAGACGGCTGTTTTTTGACCTTTGGATTCATGCAACATCAATAATGGATAATTAGTATCAACAGATCCAATGCGTTGATTTAAGGCCACAGCACCAGCACCTGTTGTATACGTGCCAAATGGTGTGGTGAGCGGAGGATACTGGGCTATTTTCTGCATCAGATTTTCATCCGTTTTAAACAGGTTGAAGTTAGGTGCAGGACTAGCAAATGTTTGATTGTATTCTCCAATATAGTCGGATATGCTAATTAGATCTTGCGATTGATTAAATAATGGAATATCCGTTTCCATTCCTACAATAAACCAAAGTGGTTTGTTATTGGCATGCATAAAGTCCAGTAATGGTTGAACTTTTGATTGATGCTTGAGGCTAGGAAGTTGGTGCAGAATTAATAAATCAGCCTCTTGTACTCCATTCCAGTCTGTCACTTCATCAGCGAATAGGACATTAAATTCAATATTGCCCGTATTCGTTAGAGCGGATTGAAGGGCAAATATGTCTGGATGTGGAGCAGCTGCTAAGAGTGTGATATTTTGTTTAGCATCTATCACCTCAATTCTAAACGTTCGAGTATTATTGGATTCAGATTCTTCTCCGGGTAGTACATCTAGACTGAGGTAATACGTTTGTTTGCCTACCTGGTCTGCAGTAAGCATGAATTCGACTGTTTGAAAGAATGGGCTTTGATCGATATTTATCAGTTCTTGTGCTATTAATTGATCTCCGGCATTAGTTTTATGAAACACTTTCAATTGCGTTTGCCCGGATTGGAATTGTTTTCCTGCTATATCCACTAAAACGTTTACTTGGTCATCAAGATAAGCCACGTTGTTATGGAAAACACGTTTGATAAATAAATCTCTCTTGACACTAGTATCTCCTTGAATAATAGTATGAATGGGTAAACCGCTTCTATTGGCATAAACGGGGCTAGCTCCTCTGTTGAATATGCCATCGGAAGCTAATATAATACCAGCTTTATTACTTCCTTTGTATTGACTATTGATGTGGTCAAATACTTCCGATAGATTGGTTGATTGATCTGCATAGGTCGTATCTAATTCAGGTCTAACCTCATCCCCAGCACTGTATGTGACTACTTCATATTTTTCCTCTAATTGCTGAATTGCTTTTGCTCGGGCTAGGTGGTATGTTTCCAATTCTGATGCCGTACTTTCAGACTGAATAGAGCTTGATGCATCTTGGACAAAGAATAGCAGGGGTAATTGACTGGTATTAGTGATTTTTTTTAAAAAGGGTTGAAGTAAGAGTATTGTAATGCAAAGAATAGCTAGACCACGAACAACGGCTAGTAATGTCTTGATATTTGTATTGAATTCCTTCTCTTTAGTGTTACGTACATAAAGTATACCGCTTATTAAAACGGCAGCTAGTAGGCAAAAAATCAAATAAAAACGGGGAGTGCTCAGGTAAAATTCAGTCATTACAGTACGGTAGATTATTTTTTTTGCGTTAAATAACGTTGATGTCTTAACAGAAGCATCAAAATACTTGTTTTATCAAACAAACAAAAGTATAGCTTAATTTTGTAAACAGCCTTTTTTATTTTTGGATTTCAATTATGAAAACCTTCAACTCAACATTTCTTATATGAAGCGCATACTAGCGGTAATTTTTTTGCTGAGCTTTTTTCAAAGTGTACAGGCATCTTATATTTTGATTCCTATGGGAGCTGAGGAACAACGGGACCACCTTAAAGCCTATGGTATTACTTATTGGGTATTAGATAATGAAATACAGGCCTGGTGGTTGTTGAATTACAGAGGTGGAAGTTTTGCTTTTCCAAATAACAAGCTTTTTGAAAAGGAATGTCTGACCAGAGGGGTTAGTTATGAGATTATAAGTGATGGAGCGTTTAATAATATCCTTGAAACTATAAATGATCCAGAAGCTAATATGGAAGCTATGAAATTGGAAGTAGCTCCAAAGATTGCGGTATATACACCTGATTTTAATACAAGAGGGGAGAAAATTCAACCTTGGGATGATGCCGTAACCTTAGCCTTAACCTATGCGGAGATTCCTTATGAAACTGTTTATGATACAGAAGTATTGAATGATAAATTGATAGAATATGATTGGTTGCATCTGCATCACGAGGATTTCACAGGGCAATATGGTAAGTTCTATGCAGCCTTTCACAACTTTGAATGGTACAAAGCCAATGTAAATAAGATGGAAGAGCTGGCCGCTCAAAATGGTTTTGCAAAAGTATCCCAGTTGAAGTTGGCTGTAGTGAAGAAAATAAAAGAGTTTGTTGTAGGTGGAGGATTTATGTTTGCCATGTGTTCGGCTACAGATACCTACGATATTGCACTAGCTGCAGAAGGGCAAGATATATGTGCCAAATATTATGATGGAGATGGGGCAGATCCAAATATTCAATTAGACTTTTCAAAAACACTGGCCTTTACCGATTTTGAATTATCTAAAAATCCATTGGAATACGAGTATTCCACTATTGATCATACTAGGGGCAGGCGCGTAGTTGCTGACCAGGACTATTTTACCTTGTTTGACTTTTCTGCTAAATGGGATCCTGTTCCAACTATGTTAACGCAGAATCATACCAGAACTGTGAAAGGATTTATGGGACAAACTACTGCCTTTAAAAAGCAGTATGTAAAGTCTGGAGTACTTGTTTTAGGAGAAAATAAACCAGCCAATGAAGTTCGATACATTCATGGAAATCTATTGGAAGGAACTTGGACATTTTATGGTGGACATGATCCAGAAGATTATCAGCATCGTGTAAATGATCCAGAAACTGACTTGAGTTTACACCCTAATTCTCCTGGCTATCGACTTATCTTAAATAATGTACTTTTCCCTGCCGCAAAGAAAAAGAAGCGTAAGACTTAAGCTACAAGGTAGAATTTGTAAATTGCGAGAGCAAAAAAAGAGATATGACTAAAATTACAGCCATAGTACCTATGCGTCATAATAGTGAGCGGGTACCTGGAAAGAATTATAGAGATTTTGCGGGAAAACCTTTGTATCATAGGGTAGTGGATAGTCTATTGGCTTGCGATCAAATTGCTGAAGTGGTTATAGACACCGATTCACCAGTTATTTTGGAAGATGCAGCTAAACATTTCCCAACAGTCAAACTATTAGAACGCCCGGTACATCTTCAAGCAGGTGAAGTACCTATGAATGATGTGTTATTGAATACTATTAGCCAATTGGATGCAGATTTTTTCCTGCAGACACATAGCACAAACCCATTACTTTCTGCAGAAACTGTATCTAAAGGCGTTCAAGCCTTTCTGGATAATTATCCTATACATGATTCATTATTTACAGTTACTAGATTGCAGACTAGACTATGGGATGGACTTGCTCGGGCAATTAATCACAATCCTAATATTTTATTGCGAACGCAGGATTTACCTCCAGTTTATGAGGAGAATTCCTGTATGTATATTTTCTCCGAAGCTATTTTAAGGCAAAAACATAATCGAATAGGTGATAGACCTTATTTAATGGAAATGCCTGCTATGGAAGCCCAAGATATTGATGTGGAGTTAGACTTTATCTTAGCAGAATTACTTTATAAAGAGACGAACAAAAAATAAAAGATGGAATACTCAAATCTACTTGTAGAAGAACAGGATGGTATTATTTTGTTGACCATAAACAGGGAGCGAGCGTTGAATGCTTTGAATAGACAAACTATGTCTGAATTGAAGGACTTTTTTGCCTCTGATCAAGCTCGATCTGCAGAAGTAAAAGGTGTGATTGTACGTGGTGCTGGCGAAAAAGCTTTTGTTGCTGGAGCTGATATAAAAGAGTTTTTGGATATGGATGCCGCTGGAGGTGCTCAAATGGCACAGGCAGGACACGATATATTTAATGCTATCGAGGCATTTCCTAAACCAGTAGTTGCTGCAATTAATGGATTTGCATTAGGAGGAGGTTGTGAATTGGCTATGGCTTGTCATATGCGTATTGCGACTCCAAGTTCTAGATTTGGGCAGCCAGAGGTTAATTTGGGATTGATACCAGGTTATGGAGGTACGCAGCGATTGATTCAATGTATAGGAAAAACTAAAGCTATTGAGTTACTTATGACTGCTGATATGATTGATGCGGAAGAAGCCTACCGATTGGGTTTGTTAAACTATGTAGTTTCTGCGGACGAATTGATTGAAAAAGCGATGAATCTCATCAAAAAAGTGTCAAAAAAAGGACCGGTTGCTATTGCGAAAATAGTGGAAACGGTCAACGCATATTTTGACCACCAAGTCGATGGCTTCCAGGAAGAGGTTAATCAATTTGGAGTAACTTGCGGCACGGAGGATTTTCAAATTGGTGCAAATGCCTTTATTAACAAGGAAAAACCGAAGTTTACAGGAAAGTAAATGGTCAATGATTTAGGTCTAAAAAAGGAGGGTGTAGTAATAAACCCTCCTTTTTTTGATTGATATCATGTGAGATGATATCAGTTATCATATTGAAAACCTTTTCTATACTTTAATTTGTTGTGATTATTCTATTAAATTTGCAGCGCCTTCAATCACCTCCGGTTGGGCGAACTTGAAAAATGAGTATGATAGAGACTAATATATTAATCATTGGTGCAGGGCCTGTTGGCTTATTTACGGTATTCGAAGCAGGGTTGTTGAAGTTGAAATGCCATTTGATAGACTCTTTACCTGAACCTGGTGGTCAGTTAAAAGAAATCTATCCTAAAAAACCTATCTATGATATTCCTGGTTATCCTTCTGTTTTAGCTGGGGAATTAGTCGATAATCTTATGGAGCAAATTAAGCCGTTCAATCCAACTTTTACGCTTGGTGAACGTGCTGAATCAATAGAGAAACAAGCCGATGGCTCATTTTTAGTTACTTCCAATAAAGGTACTGTCATAAAGGCAAATGTTATAGCTATTGCTGCAGGTTTAGGCTGTTTTGAACCGCGTAAACCACCTTTATCGAATATTACAGATTTTGAGGATAAAGGCGTAGAGTATATTATAAAGGACCCATCTATTTATAAGGATAAAAGGGTTGTTGTTGCAGGAGGAGGAGATTCTGCATTGGACTGGACGATAATTCTAGCGGATATTGCTAAAGAAGTGACCTTAGTGCATAGAAGAGAATCCTTCAGGGGTGCATTGGATTCAGTAGAAAAAGTGGTGGAATTAGATAAGCAAGGCAAGGTAAAGTTAATTACCAATGCTCAAGTTGTAGGACTTGAAGGTGCTGATCAATTGGATCGCGTATTGATTAAGCATAAGGAAATGGGGGATATCAGTAAAGAGGTAGATCATTTCATTCCTTTATTCGGTTTGTCTCCAAAACTAGGTCCAATTGCTAATTGGGGATTGAATGTTACCAAGAATGCTATTGAGGTAGATACCTTAGATTATAGTACCAATATTCCGGGGATATATGCCATAGGAGATATTAATACCTATGAGGGAAAATTGAAATTAATTCTTTGTGGATTCCACGAGGGTACTTTGATGGTTCAATCAGCGTTTAAGTACATTTATCCAGATAAGAAATTATCATTCAAATACACTACCGTTACGGGTATTGACGGATTACAATAAGGATTATGGAAGGAATGATCAATGTCAAGGTAACTGATCGGGATGGACAAGTTCACGAACTGGAAGCACCTACAGATATGAATATGAATATGATGGAGGTTTGCAAAAGCTATGAACTTCCAGTAGAAGGAACCTGCGGTGGAATGGCGCTATGTGCTTCCTGTCATATGTATATTCTTAGTGATCATACTTTAGATCCACCTTCTGAAGACGAAGAAGACATGTTAGATCAGGCCTTTTTTGTTGAAGATAATTCTAGATTAGGTTGTCAAATTAAAATAACAGAAGATCTAGAAGGTCTAGAAGTACAATTGGCTCAAGTCGAGTAAGCTTATTCTACCAATCCGATTAAATTTCTGTAAAGCTCATACTGTTCGTAAGGCGTTTTTAGCTCTAAGTAATCCAAGAGATTGATGTCTGATTCATCATATCTATCCTCAATTTGAGTGGCGGTATGTTCTAAATAGACTTCAAGCAGGCCTTTGTTTAATTGCTCCTTTCTCCAATTAAACGTTTGTATCATCCGCTCAGCCACTTCTGCTCTTACTTGATCCTCATTGATTTCTTCTCCGTCTGCATTTGAAACAACTTTTGCGGATTGAATAGCCTGATTATTTCGAGCGATGAATTGTGCAGATTTGAATAAGAAATAAGCAGTATGAATTTTTTGATTACTCAATCCATGCTCTAATAAAGCATAGAGAATAAGTTGTAAATCTTCTTTAGAACTGAGTTCATTGACTTTGGCATTGGATTTATACCATTTGAGGTCAAGAATAAGTGTTTCCTCTCCTCTGTAGAGGACCATATCCATGATCCCTCTAAAGTTGAGGTTATTCAGTACTTGGCCTCTAGTGTCTTTTTCACATGAATCGGGTTGTAATGACCAACCATTTGCAATAATGTTTTTTTGAAAAGCTACAGCAGCTTCTATCAAGGTTTTGCTGAGTTGCTGTTTTTCAGGTTCTTTCCCATAGAGTAGGAATGTCGATCCTTTCTGTTCAAATGCTTGCTTCAAAAGACCTCTTGCTATTGTTCTAATCCTAGATTCATCAGCATCTAAAATGCCAGGCACTTGAAATAAGTGTTCAAAGAGGTAATGTCCTATGATTCCTTTCACTCTGTTTTCTTGGCTAATATGCTCTACTGAAGTTCTTCTGAGTTTGAGTAAATAGTGAAAAGCAAAGCTGTAGGGATGATAGAATAATTTATTTAAAGAAGAATAAGACCAATCCTTTTTGTCGTTAAATGTGTTCAGTAATTCTTCTAGATGATCGACATGAATAAATCCATTGTTGGATTTTAATTGAATAGGGTCTATTTGTTTTAATGTAGCAGCTTCAAAGCCTTGTAAGACTGTTTCAGGCCTCACTTCCACCATAATATGTTCTGATCCGTCGCATCGTTCTAGTATATCTGTAATTAAACTCGATGCTTCTTTTTCTTCTCCTTTAATACGATGAGGTAAGACGAAAATTAACCGATTGCTTGCCAATAATAAAGGACGAATTTTACGCCAAAGTTTCCGTTTTGTCTCTAAAGCAGGACCATCTATGATACATTTGTTTTCAGCTAGAAATTCAAGTTCCTTTTCACTCCAAACGGAGAACTGATAGCTACTGTTTTCTTGTACTGCATTCCACCAAAATAATTCAGGAACTGGGGCAATCAAAGCTGTGGCACGATTGATATATGCTGGTGCGCCAACCATTCTTTTGTTGAGTTGAATAGGGGCTGCTTGAAAGATGGAATTAATGATTTGTTCTAATTCTAGTCTAGAAATAGTTTCACCATTAAAATAAGCTAGAAGCTCTAATAATTGGCGATTCAATTTTTTGAGTAATAGATAATGCTGATTCTCTGTTTTTTTAGCGGACATGATTTTATCCAGTCGCTGGTAAATGTCGATGACCTCTTTTTTGGGTGCTCCAAGCGAAGGATCGAAGCGATCTCTTACGAACCAAAATTCATATTCTTGGAATAATTGACCTTGTATTTCTTCGTTGAATCTACCTTGTTCTCGGAGGTATTTATTGACTACTTTTTCAAACGCAAGTTGATCAAATCCAGGTGCATTGGCAAACTCGTTGATTAATCGTCGAGCAAGTCCTTTATCGAATGGACTAGAGGGTAGTTTAAGGAAATCAATGACATGATATACATTGAGGGGATCCCAAAGAAAAACACTGGCCGATTTAAGCAACATTAAGCCTGGTCTAATGGGTGCTGAAGAAGCCATACCCATAGGGGCTATACCTTGCGCGCTCATGCATCTATCTAAGCT
>CAJXMP010000032.1 GCA_913056515.1 uncultured Lewinella sp. | reverse complement strand
TAACCACATGCTTAGAATCCATGCTATTCTTTCGGATTTTTTCTGCCTCCATATACATAAAGGTCAAATGCGTCAGCACATCATAGATATCAGAGCGCCCACGCGTCATCTCTATGAGCATCTGATCTTTATCAACTCGATAGCAGTTTCTTCGTCTTTTATCTGGGACAATAGCCTCAAAAGTAGAGTCTTCAAAACCTTCTTTAGAAATCAGCTTGATATTATTGCATTCTTCGATGCCTATTGGAAGTCTTTGAAAGATGTATAAGAAACCATCTAGTTCAACTTTTTCTTGGTCTACAATGGATCCATATATTTCAGGACGGATGGTAAGTAAAGCTTCGACCATAGCGGCTCCGGAAGCACCTAATGGTTTATAATGTCCTCTGATAAAAAGGTGGCGCATAGCCGTGTGGATTCTTTGGATGGCTGCTCTGGATTCTTTGGCTCTGGACAAAGGTGTACTCATATTTTCCTTTTGAAGCACAAATATACAATTTAATCAAGCTAAATGGGTGTTTTGATTCACCATTGGAACATATTATCTAGGTATACCATCCTAAAAAGTGCTTGTTCGCTATGTGTAAAACAATTATTGCAACAGGATTTTTCCTGAAATATAGGTGTACATAAAAGGTTTGAGTTGGTCTGATTTACAATAGATCCTTATAAATCAAATCTTGTGCTGTGGCTCCACCAATGAATGTTTTGTTCTCAAAAGATTCAAAATGCGGTCCTGTCTTATTTTTGTTTTGCCACTGCATATCGAAAATCTTCAATAGATAAGACTTAAACTTTTCTTGCTGAATTGGACAGGCCACTTCTATACGCCTATCCAGATTCCGGCTCATCCAATCAGCAGAGGAGATATAAATGATTTCATCACCTCCTGCATGAAAATAATACATCCTTGCGTGTTCCAAATATCGATCAACCATTCGTTTGATTGTAATATTTGGATGTGCTGCACTATCCAAACAACAAATACCTCGAACTAATAACTCAATTTGAACACCTGCATGTGCAGCTTCTATTAGAAGAGCAATGATGCTGTCGTCCTCTAAATTATTTAGTTTAGCTTTTATAATGGCCGGTTGACCGAGCTGGGCTTTTTCTTGTTCTGCACGGATATGATGTTCTAGAAAAGACCGTAATTCAAAAGGAGCCATTTTAATTTTGGAATGCCTTGGAAGGACTCTTTTACCCTCAAGTAAGGCAAATACTTCAGCTATATCTTTTCCCAAGGTAAGGTCGGCACTCAATAAAGCAAAGTCCGTGTAAATAGTGGCATTTTTTTCATTGAAATTTCCAGTTCCAATATAACTGATATAATGCCCATCCCGTAATTGGATTTGAAGGGTTTTGGCATGAACCTTTATCTCAGGAAAACTATAAACGACCTGAGCACCTGCTTCTTTAAGCCGTTGACCCCAATACATATTAGAAGACTCATCAAAACGGGCCTTGGCTTCAATGAAAACAAATACTTGTTTACCTTTTTTAGAGGCATGTATGAGGGATTTGATTAATCGACTTTCATTCCCAATTCTGTAGAGGGTTATTTTAATAGCTTCCACTGATTCGTCTTCCGCCATTTCTTCTACCAATTTGGGGATATAATCAAATTTGTGGTAAGGGAAATGAAGGAATCTATCTTCCGCTTGAATCCAAGATTTTAGCGGAGTTCCTTTGACATATGATTTATGATCTAATGGAGACTTTGGCGCATAAACTAACTGCTCATCTGGGCTACCAATATGTGGAAAACTAAATAAATCGTGAAAATTGTGGTATCGACCACCCGGTATTAAATCCTGGGTGCCTAAATCAAATATAGCTACTACCTGTTCTAACAATTCATTGGATATCGATTGGTCGTATAAGAAGCGCGTAGGTAATCCAAAGTTCCGAGCACTTACCCCCGCTTTAATTTTATCTAACAAATCACCAGAAAATTCATCATCAATGTAAATTTCAGCATCTCTTGAAAGTTTGACTGAAATCATTTCTTGAATCACTTGTCCAGGAAATAAGCTTTTTGAATTAGCTCTGATTACATCGTCAATAAAGCTAATAGTTGTGGACTTGCCCTCTGCTAATAGTACAAATCGGTCTACATCTGGGAAAGCAAATAAGTATGGGGAGCTTTCTGATTCAATCGAAACTAAAAAATACAATCCTCTATTATTTAAAAAGGGTATTTGTGCGCTTGAAGAAAGCGGGTAAATGTGAATCTGTTGGGCTAGATGCTGTTTGAAATAGCTTATTGCTGCCTGATGTTCTTCCTTGGTATAGGCTGCCTCTTGTTTTAAATAAATATGATTGGCTTGTAAATCGGGTACAATTTGCTCAAAAAAGATGCGTCCAAATGCATCTTGTTGTTGGTTAATCGTTTCTAATACTTCTTTGAGAATCTTTTTTGGCTTAATTGGAAGTTGTTCTTTAGCCTTTTTACGTAGTTTTTTGAATTGCCTTAAAGCAGAGATTCTAACCCGAAAGAATTCATCCAAATTAGATGAAAATATAGCCAAGAATTTGATGCGCTCATACAAAGGAACATGTGGATTGGATGCTTCTGCAAGCACTCTGCCATTGAAGTCTAGCCAACTTTTATCTCTAGGAATATAGTAAGGACGCATCTAGAATTATAGTTTATGCAATATACTCATTATAGCTTTCCCGTTTATATCTTAATCTAATTTTTGAAGGATATATTGATTAGTATTGCTATCAAATAGTTGAAGCCATGAAATTTTGTAATATTCATGCAATTTAAGTGTGGTAATGGTTTTACTGCTGAATTATAAAATTACCTTTGTGTGTACTTTAATTCGACAAGAGCAATATGGCAAGTCAAAATCAGCAGGAGCAAGAGGAAAAGAAAAAGAGGCCTAGTAAAGAACAGTTTAGAGAGGCTGTCAAAATCTTCCGTTTTATAAAGCCCTATCGCCTGCAATTTATTATTGGGATGGTATTACTATTTCTTGGTTCTATCATCTTTATGGCCTTCCCACAATTATTCAGGGATATGGTGGATACCGCCAATGGAGAAGGAACCTATGGCTTGGATCTCGAGCAATTAGGCGTTGCACTTTTGGCGCTTATAGCTGTGCAAGGTGTTGCCTCATATTCTAGGGTTATATTGTTTGCAAAAGTAAGTGAATACGGAATCGCTGATGTACGTAAAGCTTTATATAATAAAGTTATTACCTTGCCAGTAGTCTTTTTTGAAAAAAGCAATGTTGGAGAGCTGATTAGTCGATTGTCTGGTGACGTGGAAAAATTATACAATACATTCTCTGTTACTTTGGCAGAGTTTGTTCGTCAGATTATCATTCTTGTTGCGGGTGTAATACTTTTAGGTGTATCAACACCTCGACTTGCTTTATTAATGCTGGGTACTTTTGTTCCTGTGGTTGGTTTAGCCATGTTTTTTGGAAGAAAAATTAGATCTCTATCCAAGGCTAGGCAAGAAGAATTGGCCAACTCCAATAATATCGTAAATGAATCCCTACAGGGTATACAGACCGTAAAGTCTTATGTAAATGAGTGGTTTGAAGCCTTACGATATGGTAAAAGTATTCAGACTTCTGTTCATATTTCCATGAAATATGCTAGAGCTCGTGCACTTTTTGCTGCATTTATTATCACCATACTTTTTGGTGCTCTTTTCTTTATCATTTGGAGAGCAGCTATCATGTTACAAAATGGCTTAATCTCAAATGGAGATCTGATTGCATTCTTTTCATATACGGTGTTCATAGGAACAGCTATTGCTGGCTTAGGTAATTTTTACACTGAATTAGTAGGAGCAATGGGTGCTACGGAGCGCATCAGAGATATTTTAAATGAATCGGGTGAAACGCAAGTACAAGATCAAATAGAACCTCTAGAAAATATTTCGGGTAATATTAAGTTTGATCAAGTTCATTTTCAATATCCTACAAGAGAAGATGTACCTGTTCTAAAAGGATTAGATCTAGAATTAAAAGCGGGAGAAAAGATTGCTTTGGTAGGGCCATCGGGTGCTGGAAAATCCACCGTTATGCAATTGCTACAGCGCTTTTATACTTGGGATTCTGGGAATATATTGTTAGATGATAGACCAATAGAATCATACGACCTTCAACGCTATAGAAATTTATTTGCTATTGTACCTCAGGAGGTTATTTTGTTTGGAGGAAGTATCAAAGAAAATATACTTTACGGTAAGCCGGATGCTACTGAGGAAGAATTAATTGAAGCAGCAAAGCAAGCTAATGCTTGGGAGTTTATTTCAAAATTCCCAGAAGGTCTAGATACCTTGGTAGGGGAGCGAGGTATAAAGCTATCCGGTGGACAGAAACAACGGATTGCAATCGCCCGGGCGATTTTAAATGATCCACTTATCCTATTATTAGATGAAGCCACTTCAGCTTTAGATGCAGAATCTGAAAAATTAGTTCAGGATGCTTTGGATAAATTGATGGAAGGTAGAACCTCCATTATTATTGCCCATAGACTTGCAACTATTCGCGAAGTAGATAATATTTATGTTCTAGAGGATGGTCAAGTGGTTGAACAAGGTAAGCACCAGATCTTAGTCGAAACGAATGGTCTTTATAGTCAACTAGCTAATCTCCAGTTCAATTCAATCTAAGTATATCTATACTCAGCATATTTTGTATGTTTATACAATATTAGTTGGAAAAAATCATGTCTTTTAACCAGAAGCTAAGGATAATACTAATGGTGCTCACGTTCTTTGCCCTACTCAGTTTGAGTGCGCGTGAATTAGTGTACACCGATTTATATATCAGAGCAAAACACTTCTGGATGGTGACACTTCTTTTTGGAGGATTATCCGGATTAGGGCTGGCAGCTTTTTTATTTAAAAAAACACAGCTGCCTTCAGAAAGACTTCGATTGAGCATACTAATGCTCATATTTGGGATTTGCGCAGGACCTGGGTTCAGTGGCTTAATTAATAGAATTAATGCAGTCCCAACGCTAAAAAAAGAATTCATAGTCCTAGAATCTACACCATACTTCGAGGGTAGAGGCATCAGTCCTTTTGATTTGGAAACTCCTGATACCTATAAAGTTGTTTTAGATTCAGGATATGGTAAACTAGTGCTTAGGCTGCCTCCCGAAGGTATCGTATCTAGTTTAAAACCTAATGATCGGATTCAGATGCAGGTCATGGAAGGACTCTTAGGTTTTGCCTATTTTGATAAACATAGTCTTCAAAAATATTGAGTTTGAATATTCAAAATAACGTTTCACTAAAATCATATAATACATTTGGGATACAAGCCAAGGCCAGGGCTTATATAGCCTTAACGGATGCGGCTATTTTGCCCTCCATTCCAATTGCTGATTACTCCAATTTTTTGGTGCTGGGAGGTGGCAGTAATGTGTTATTTACCCAAGATTTTGATGGACTTATTATTCATAACCTATTAGAAGGCATAACTTGTATAGAAGAGGACGATCAAGAGGTTGTCGTTCGAGTAGCGGCAGGGGAGAATTGGCATAGATTCGTGCTTTGGGCTTTTGATCGAGCATATGCAGGAATTGAAAACTTATCCTTGATCCCTGGTTCTGTAGGAGCAAGTCCAGTGCAAAATATTGGTGCCTACGGGGTAGAGGTCAAAGATGTCATTAGCCAGGTGGATTATTTTGATTTTGAATCAAAGTCTTTCAAGACCATGTCTAATGCAGATTGTGCTTTTGCTTACCGAGATTCTATCTTCAAAAGAGAGCTTAAGGGTAAAGTTTGTATCACTTACGTTTATTTCCGTCTACAGAAAAATGCGAAAGTCAATACTTCATATGGTGCTATTGAGCGTACTTTAGCCGTAAAAGGTATATCTAATCCTAGTATAAAAGATGTTTCCGATGCCGTTATTGCCATTCGATCTTCCAAACTACCCGATCCTAAAGTTTTGGGCAATGGCGGATCCTTCTTCAAGAATCCTATCATCAGTCGAGAGTTGTTAACTAGGCTACAGGTAAAGTATCCTGATATAGTGTATTATGAAGTGGATGATGAACAGGTTAAGGTTCCCGCGGGTTGGTTGATTGACCGAGCAGGATGGAAAGGTCACATCAAAGGTCAAGCCCAATGCCACAAGGATCAAGCTTTAGTTTTAGTTAATCTCGGAAATGCTACTGGACAAGAAATCTATGATCTATCAGATACGATAGCACAATCCATAAAAGAGCTGTACGACATCGATTTAGAAAGAGAAGTAAGCATATTTTAATAAAAAAGCCCTGAATATTATTCAGGGCTTTTTTATTATTTATTCTCCTCGTAAGGAATTTCTTTTTTACTCAAAACACGAGTGTATCGCTTCGGGTGCACCCTAAAATCTTCTAGAAGTAATTCAAGCTCCTTCAAAGAGGCATTAAGCTGATTATAAGTACTATCCTCATTTACTAATTTACCAAGGGTTCCTTCTCCATTATTTACTTTTGCTAGAACCTGATTAAGATTGATCATGGTAGAGTCTAGACTTACCAAGGTTCCCTCAATATCCTTCATTCGTTCATTGGTATTCTCTAATAATCCATCAGGTTGATTGACTGTCAACAATAAAGAATCTATGCGATTAGATAACTTGGCAATCTCTTCATTTGCCGTTGCTGTCAAGTTTTTTGTATTGACAATGGCTTGATTAAGATTGGAATTTTGAGCATTCAACATGCTTGCCATAGAGGCAGTTAATACGTCTACATTATTTACGATTCTATCTACAGCTGCCTTCGTCTCTTTTAGGTTTAGCTCATCACTCGCACCTTGAGTCATGGCCATAATAGAGTCCTTTACAATTTGTAGATATGCGGATAATTCATCTTGTGTGATCAAACTTGGTACTACACCATCTGTTCTTCCTTCGACATAGTCACCATCCTCTAGAAAGTCTTTTCCCATACTTCCTTCAGGATATTCTAGCTCTACAAATCTACCACCAGTCAACTCGGATTTTATCACTGCAACAGTAGTAATAGGTAATTTTATGTCATGGGCTACATTGATATCCAAAATAAAACCATCTCTCGATTCAGGGTTTTGACGAACCGCTGCTACAATACCTACTTGAAACCCTTTGTGATAAACGGGGTTAGAAGGAAGAATAGTCGCTACTTCTTCGTATTGAGCATGAATCACGATATCATTACTGAATACATTGATTCCTTGCAAAAATTTGAAACCGTAAATAAGAATACCGATGGAGATAATGGTCAACAGACCAATTTTGGTTTCTCTACGCATTGTAAATGTTTTTCATGTTGGACATATAAAATATATCTCCGGTGATTTTGATCTTAGATTTGTCTCACAAAGTTGGATTATTTTTTCGAAAATCAATAAAAACCCTGTGATTTATCGTAATAAGTATAATTTAAACTTAACGGCGTTTTATGCCACTAAGGTATGCTCTAATAATAATGAAAATGATGACTTATTGGTTCAAAAGTGCTTTGGCCTCAGATTGTTTGATACGTTTTCCCTTCAGGTAGTAAACGGTAAATGCACCAGTAAACCCAAGTCTATGATAGTCTAGGCGCTGTTTTTCTGCCTCAGCCGCTGAATGGTAATTCCCAATTAAGTATTTATAAAAACCACCCTCTTGTACAACCTCTATAGCCCCATTTACATTTGACCAGGGTTCAACGTTTAGCTCTAATCGCTTCGTGGAGGCAGCTAATTGTACTTTTATCTGGACTGCGGATGCCCCTGAGTTAGATACTTCGACTGGCTTTACATCAGTTTGACCTGATTTGGCTCTAAAGTCGCTGACCAATTGCTCAGCCTGCTGTTCTGTTTTTGTACTTTTTACTATTGGATTTTCTTCTGCAGGGCTTACAGTTTGAGGAGTTGGATTTGGTATTGCCTTAGTGGATTGACCAGCTCGAGTCAAATAAATGATTTCTTGATTGTATGCATCAAAGGCATCAGCAATTTTATTGGCTATTTCTTGCTGACCAAGAGCAGATCGCAAGTATGTTTCATCATTTTTATTCGTCAAAAAACCCGTTTCTATCAAAACAGAAGGCATTGCTGTTTCCTTGAGTACAATAAAACCCGCTTGCTTTACCCCTCTACTTTTTTTAGATCCAATGTCCTTCATTTGGTCTTCTACTTTCTGCGCAAATTTGATGGATTGTTCTTGATATACATCCTGATACATACTCATGATAATATATCCTTCAGGGCTATTCGGGTCAAAATTGTAAATGGATTCGTAATCTTGTTCGAAAAGAATAGAGGAATTTTCGCGCATAGCAATTTGTAAATTATCTTCTAATCGATGATTCCCGAGGACATAGGTCTCTGTCCCTGCAGTCGCGGTACTGCCACTAATGGCGTTACAATGGATAGAAATAAAGAGATCAGCTTTAGCGTCATTGGCTATCTTGGCTCTTTCGTGGAGCGGAATAAATACATCTTTATTCCGAGTTAAAATGAATTTCACCTCTGGATGTTGAGCCTGGAGACTCTTTTCCAATTTTAGTGCTATTGCTAGTGCTATCGTTTTCTCTTTAGTGTATTTACCGCTAGTCCCAGGATCGTAGCCACCATGGCCTGCGTCTATTACAACTGTTTTTATAGCTTGTAGCTTGTCTTTGTCAAAGCTTTGCGTAATTTCGTGTGCAGTTGCTTTAGGACTAAGTATGCGTCGGTTTTGGAAGCCATTTGCTCTTATTCGTTGTCCAAAGCCTTGAGTACTGGCTTTTTGCTGAACTATTGGGACAGGACTATATGTTTTGGAATTGTTAAAATTCCAATTAATGGGCGGCAATAGTAATAGCCAAATCGTTTGAATGAATAATCGAGCCATTATTTATCAATTTGTAGAGCGCGGGCTACTTTCTAACTAAGCTTTTGGTAAATAATTAGGTCTAAATATAAATTTGAATACTTTGAATACAAAGTTCGGCTTAATTTTTGTGTTAATGAATCTGATTTTGGTCGCCAGACCATGGTCTCAACGTCCTGTAGAAACAGCAACTGCCGATTCACTTAGCATAGAAGAAGTCCCAACTTTAGATTCTACTTCTGCTTTTAATACAATAGATACCTTAATTCCAGTTCCAAATCCAGCTCCACCCAGCTTTGAAATTTCACAACAAAGTTTTGCTGATCTAGTCAAATATGATGCAGTAGATTCTACTTTAATTGACTTGATAGAAAATAAGGCCTATCTGTACGGTAGTGCAATAGTTAAATATCAAACGATAGAATTAACGGCAGATTATATTGAAATTGATTTAGATAGTAATATTGTTTTTGCAAAAGGAAGCGAAGATAGTTTGGGTAATTGGATGGGCTTACCCGTTTTTACGGAAAAGGACCAAACTTTTACAGCTTATGAAATGCGCTATAATTTCAATACCCAAAAGGGACACATCACCCGTGTAGGTACGACTCAAAGTGGAATGAATGTTAGGGGTGCAGAAGCAAAATTGATCAGAGAACAGGGAGATACCTCTAGCCAAGATATTGTATATGCCCAAAATTGTACCATATCAACTTGTGACCATGACGAACCTCATTTTGGCATTCGATCCAAAAGACAAAAAGTTATTGCAAATAAATATGTAGTTATTGGTCCCTCCAATTTGGAGGTGATGAACGTACCCACTCCACTTTGGCTGCCTTTTGGATTCTTTCCAGTGCAAAAGGGCAAGTCTAAGGGATTGATTTTTCCAAGAGATTACGAAAGCAATAATCAATTAGGTTTTGGTCTGAATAATGTAGGCTGGTATTTTCCGATCAACGAGTATATGAATCTTCAACTAACCGGAGATATCTACACGCGTGGATCTTACCGTCTCAGATCTAGATTGGATTATAAAAAACTCTACAAATACACTGGAAATATAAACTTGGAATATTCCAGTTTAAAAAAGGAAAATGAATTGGGATTTTATGAGAGAGATCCTTGGGCAATAAGTCTGAGAGTCAGACATAGTCAGGACCCCAAGGCTCACCCATCCAGAACAATTGGAGGGAATATTAATATAGAAACCAATAATGCTTCTCGGAATAATTATAATGATGCTTATTCACAGTTAAATAATTCCCTAAGCTCCAATTTCTCCTATTCTGAATCTTTTCCAGGAAGACCAATAAATTTATCGGTTGGATTTAACCACTCTCAAAATACGCAGAGTCGATTGATGACTATCAACTTCCCAACGATTGATTTTAAGACCCAGACCTTATATCCTTTTCAACGCAAACAGCAGGTAGGTAAGCAAAAGTGGTATGAGAAGATCACCTTTAAGTATGATATGCAGGCTAAGGCTAGGGTAGAGGCTACAGACACCACCTTGTTTACCAATGAGACTTTGGAGAACATTCAATATGGAGCTAGGCATAAAATGAATTCATCCACTTCAATTAAATTCTTGAAGTACTTCAACCTTAATCCATCTTTTAATTATCAAGAGCTATGGTATTTTAAAACCTTAGAGAAATCCTTTGATCCGGAGACAACAATTGACTCACTTACGGGTGAACCTATTTACGGAACACAAAGTGAAATGTTTGTTCCTGGTATGCGTGCAGCTCGAAGTTTAAATACAGGGGTTAGTATGGATACCAAACTTTTTGGTACTGTTTTGTTTAAGAAAGGACCTCTGAGAGGGATAAGACATACCATGACACCTCGATTGTCGTATAATTATAAACCAGACTACAGTACAGAGTTCTGGGGGTATTCCAAGGAAGTACTCATTGATAATCGATATTTAGATTCCTTAGAACAATATTCCATCTTCCAGGATGGAATCTACAGGGCGGAGAATATTGACCAAGGAGAACAATCAGCTGTGTCGTATTCCATTTCTAATAATGTAGAGATCAAATTGTTTTCTAAGAAAGATTCTACAACGAATAATATCATCTTATTAAGAGGATTTAATATTAGCGGAAGCCACAATTTTGTAGCAGATTCCTTTAAGTATAGTAATATCAATATGAGTGGTAATACTAATTTTTTGAAAGGAATGAGTAATTGGTCGATCAGTAGTAGGTGGGACCCTTATCAATTAGATAGTGAAGGCAATAGGATAGATCAATTATTATGGGCTAGTGAACGTAAACCGTTCCGATTTGCCAGCGGGAATTTGAGTATCAATAACAGGTTTTCACTACCTAAAATAAAGGAGCTGTTGGGCATTGAATCAAAAGATAAAAGTAATTTACCTACAGCACCCACCTTTGCCAGTTTGTTGGAAAAATTCTCCGTCAATCATCAATACCAGTTGGCTTGGAGTACACAAGATGGACGAGTAACACGGCGGGTAAATAGCAATCGATTGACGGTGATAGGTAGTTTTAACCTAAGTCCTATGTGGCGAGTCAATGTGCAAAGCTTTGGATATGATTTTGTAAATAAAAGGAGTATATATCCAGCATTCAATATAAATAGAACACTTCATTGTTGGGAAATGGGTGCTTCCTGGTTCCCCGCGGCAGAATCAATCAATTTCTATATTAGAGTAATCCCTGGATCTGTGTTTGACTTCCTCAATTTGCCGTACAAAAAAGGAGCTGCTGGTACCTTCTCGAGGTTCTAAAAAATAAAAAGGACTACTATTTTCAAGTAGTCCTTTTTATTTACTTGGATTTGATTTCCTCCAGGTCTTTAATCAGGTCTTTTTTGGCAACTTCTAATTTGATGTCACCTTTTAAGCTTACCCAAGTTTTCAAAGCCTCTTCTGTTAAATAAAGGTGTTCCACTTTAAGGTCATGTAAATTCCCATTCATAAATATACCATCTACCACCTGGACATGATTAAGTTCTTCTTGTAATACTTCTTTGGTGTAATCCATATAATAGCTCAGGTTAGCCTCAATTTCTTGCTTTACTAACTTCTTAAATGTGCCTTTAAATAACCAGGCAGCACTTTTGTGGAGTATGTTTTTTGTTTCTAATTCTATGTCAAAATTAATGAGTTCTATTTGATTGGATTCCGCTTGGATAATTGGACGCCCCGCAAGATTGATCCACCCATCATACGATCCGGATAATTTAGTTTTTACAATCAAGAATTGTCCTCTAGAATAAAGCTCCATGTCTTCAACGGTAACGGATCTTTTTCCTGACACAAAAGTTTCACCTATAATATTACTTCCAGCTAATTGAGTGATTTCAGTGAAGGGTAAATGGGAAACTAAGGTAATATCGAAGCTATCTTTTTCAGATGCTATCCAATTGAAGGGATGAAGCGGTTTTACAGGAAGGGAATCTGGTTGCTCTCCAAGTATAATATGTGGTTGGGCCTCAACTTGTAGTAAGGTTGAAATGGTATCTGTTGTATTTTGAATGGGTTGTAAGGCCATTGAGATAGGATTCAAAATCATCCATGTTTTGTATTCCTCTGAAGCTAAAAACGGTTGGTACAGCTTTCCCCAAGTCACCTGAATCTGATTTTGAAGATCAACAGCCTTTTTAACTTCCTCATCTATAGTTTGAGTTAAATACTTTTGCGTGCCATTGATGACAGTATTCGCTATCAGCTCAAAAGGAAGTTTGAATCCACCCATTTTAAGTGTAGGTTTTTCTGTCCAGTTGTAATCGATTACAGTGGTTTGGGTACTTAAATTCCAAGTGCTATCAATAGCATATTGTGTTTTAAACTGCATGGAAATAGCCCCTTCAGCTTCTAATTTAGTGACATAGTATTTCTTTTCTACGAGTACTTTTAATGGAACAGTATAGATCAATTCTTCCGATGTGATATCCAATGCGAAGTGTTCCGCTTTTAAGGCCACAACCTTAAGCCCATTTCCATCTACATCATCGTCTTGGTACAAGGTGTCTCCTAAGACGGTATTCAACTGCTCAGTCAGCCCCTCCTTTGAAATGGTTATGGGTAAGTTTAGTGTGGAAATGGGTAAGACTAAAGCTTCTGATTCGTCAATCATAAAATTTCTAGTGTTTTTTGTTGTTGTACAGGCACTTAAAAGGACTAGCATAAATAAATAGCTAAGGGATGCTGGCTTGAACATTACTGGATTGTTTTAATGTTTATAGAGTTCGCTTTCCATAATATGAAAAATTGATAAGAACATAAATTTTTTTAGGCGAGCAAATCAAAAATTTCGACAGCTGCAACCCTAAGCTAGGACCTTTGTCTTTTTAGGTAAATAATAACATCGTTATGTACAATTTCAGAAATAAATTATTCGTATGTTTTTCTATGCTGGCATTTATTTGGAGTGCACAGCTACAAGCCGATAATTCTCCTGAAACAGGTTACGGAGGATTTTTAGGTATTAAGTTAGCCGAGTTGTCTGAATTTAAAGCAGAGACTTTAGGATTTGACAACAACTACGGGGCATATGTGAAATATGTCTATCCCGCATCCCCTGCAGATCAAGCAGGCATTCAAATTTTCGATTATATCATAGAGGTAAATGGATCTTCTTTAAAGAAAAATCGAAGACTATCAGATGCCTTATCTGACTTTGATCCTGGGGATAAAGTTTCCCTTAGTTTTATTCGAAATGGCGTTGTAAAAAATGCAAAAGTCATTTTGGTCAGAAGAGATGATGTTCCAACTCCTGCAAAAGTAAGTGAACAAGAACATGCATTCTTAGGTGTAAAGCCCTCTTCCAAGTATGATTATGATCGATCTAAAGGTGTAAAAGTAAATATTGTTTCCGAGTCTTCTGCCAGTGAAATGGGTCTAGAGGATGGAGATGTAATTTATGCTTTAGATGGATATAGAATGGTAGATTGGGATGACATTTCAATCTTGATGGATTCAAAAAGAGGAGGAGAAAAACTAGAGGTTGTTTTCTTCAGAAATGGAAAGCGTAACCGAGTAAGTGGGAAACTTCGTGCACACGCTGATACCGCTTATGAATATAGCTACACAGTTAAAACTTCTAGTCCAAAAATGAGTAAAGGCGTCTTCTTAGGGGTCAATTCTGCAAAGATGTCCGCAACTAAAGCGGAGAAGATGGGCTTAGATAATGCTTATGGCTTTTATGTGGAAAGTGCCATCAAAGGAAGTACTGCTGAAAAATATGGCTTCATGCCTATGGATTATATCTATGGAGTGGATGATCACAGAGTAAGCAAAGACCAATCTTTTGGAAATATTCTTTCAAAATATGAGGCTGGTCAGACCGGTGCTGTGCATATCATTCGTCAAGGTAAAGCAAAAGTAATCGATGTAACCTTTGAAAAAAGAACTTCCTATTCTTTTGATTTTCCAATGCGAAATGCATGCGAGCGTCCATTCTTAGGAGTGGAGCAAGCACCAAATGTAATTGATGTAGGCTTGGATGTATTTGTAGTGGAAGGATCACCAGCGGAAGCTTTAGGGCTTAAGGATAAAGATGCGATTACCAAAGTGAACGAGCACTATATTATCGATTGGTCGGATTTGAAATTGGTGCACTCTATCTATAAGCCAGGAGATAAAATGAAAATCGAGGTCCTTCGCGATGGTTCAAAAAAGACCTTTAACTCTACGTTTACCTCGTACAAGGATGCCAAAGATTGTGAGGATTGTGATTGTGGTCAATTCTTTGAAATAGATCTCTCTGGAGAAATGGAAGAAGTGAAGATTGAACTTCGAGAAATTTCTGAAGAGATTAGAAAAGAGCTGGAGGATTTAAGAATAGAGATCGAGCTTAATGAAAAAGAAGTACGTGAAATGGAGCGGGTGAAAAAAGCGGAGATCATTATCAAGGAATTGGAGGAAAGAGAAATGCGAGAAGCATTAGAGATTCTTGAAAGTACAGGATCAAGTGGTGATTTGGTAGTCAAAGAATTTACCTTAAAATCTATAGATGATAGTGCCTTTTATGGTATTCACTTTTTGCTAGATTCTATGGGAGACTTAAATTTAAAAGTAGCTTCTGATGATGGTCGAGTGATATATGATTTTGAAAGTACCGATTTCAAAGGAGTCTTTGAAGATCGAATCGATTTAGCACAAGAAAATGATACTTACTTCTTCCTAATCAAACAAGATGGGAAGCACCTGATAAAGAAAGTACAATTGAATTAGAATTTTTGCTTTTGTTTGCAAGACCAGTAACCACCAAGTTACTGGTCTTTTTTTTGTCAATTATCCCTGTACGCTTGCCTGTGTACTCGAATTTTGAGGCATATTTCGATAAGTTGTAACATACTCACAGAAATAAATTATTTTGTATCTTCTAAAAGCTAATTAATTACCAAAAAAGTTACTATGTCCCACAGATTAATTTTTGCATTGGTCCTTTGCTTGACCATAAGTATTTCGGCTGATGGGCAAGGCCGTAAGAAAAAATCAACAGAACAAGTCCCAGTGACAGTGCCTTCTGAATTATATTCTAAAGTAAAGTTTAGGGAACTCGGGCCTTTTAGAGGTGGTAGGGCTGCCGCAGTAACAGGCGTAGCAGGTAAACCTAACCTATTCTATTTTGGAGCAACTGGTGGTGGTGTTTGGAGAACGCAGGATGGAGGTAGAAATTGGGAGAATATCAGCGATGGTTTCTTTGGAGGATCTGTGGGAGCTATAGAAGTTTCTGCTTCGGATAATAATATCATCTTTGTTGGTGGTGGAGAAGGTACCGTTAGAGGTAATGTATCCTATGGATATGGGGTATGGAAAACGGAAAATGCTGGAGACACTTGGATGAGTATGGGCTTAGAAGACGCTAGGCATATCACTAGAGTACGTATCCATCCTACGAATCCTGATATAGTTTATGCAGCAGTCCTAGGAGATTTATTCAAAGATTCTGAGGAGCGAGGTGTCTATAAAAGTACCGATGGGGGTAAAACATGGAAGCGCACTCTTTTTGCTAATGCTGGCGCTGGTGCAGCTGACTTATGTTTTGATCCAAATAATCCTCGGATTATGTATGCTAGTACTTGGAATGTGCGCAGAACGCCTTATTCTTTGTCCTCTGGTGGTGATGGTTCAGCCTTGTGGAAAAGTACAGATAGTGGAGAAACATGGACCAATATTAGTGATAGTGAGGGCTTACCTAAAACAACACTAGGTATTATTGGTGTAAGTGTATCTCCGGTCAATTCTAAGCGCGTATTTGCCATTGTTGAGGCAGAAGAAGGTGGGGTGTTTAGATCAGATGATGGAGGTCAAACTTGGGCAAAAGTTAATTCAAGTAGAGCGCTTAGGCAAAGAGCTTGGTACTATACTAAGATATATGCAGATACACAGAATGAGGATGTGGTCTATGTGATGAATGTATCTTACCATAAGTCTACAGATGGTGGGCGAACATTTAAAGGAAGTAATGCTCCGCATGGAGATCACCACGATCTATGGATTGATCCTGAAAATCCTAAGCGTATGATTATTGCAGATGATGGAGGAGCACAGGTTAGTTATGATGGGGGACAGACTTGGTCAACCTATTACAATCAACCTACCGCTCAATTTTACAGGGTAACGGCAGATAATCATTTCCCATATCGAATTTATGCAGCTCAACAGGATAATTCCACCATCAGAATTAGTCACCGTAATACGGGTTATGGTATTGGTGAAGATGATTGGGAGCCTTCTGCTGGATGTGAGTGTGGGCACATTGCTATTGATCCAAATAATAATGAAATCGTTTATGGAGGTTGTTATGATGGATTCCTAGAGCGATTAGATCACAGTAAAGACTTGAGCCGTAATATAACGGTATGGCCTGATAATCCAATGGGGCACGGAGCTGAGGATATGAAGTACCGTTTTCAATGGAATTTCCCCATTTTCTTCAGTCCGCACGATCCTAATAAATTATATACTGCATCTAATCATTTACATGTATCTACTGATGAAGGACAAAGTTGGCAATTAGTCAGCCCAGATTTGACGAGAAATGATCCTACAAAACTAGGATCTTCAGGTGGACCTATTACTAAGGATAATACTTCAGTAGAATACTATTGTACCATCTTTGCTGCAGTTGAATCACCTGCAAAGGAAGGTGTTATATGGGCTGGTTCAGATGATGGACTCATGCATATAACCATGGATGGGGGTAAAAACTGGAAAAATGTCACTCCAAGTATCTTGCCTGAATGGTCTATGATAAACTCTATTGAAGCCCATCCAAGAGATGCAGGTACACTTTATGTAGCAGCTACTAGATATAAGTTAGGTGATTATCAGCCTTATTTGTTAAAAACAACGGATTATGGGGAGACTTGGACAGCTATCAATAATGGAATTGATCCAGGCCATTTTACTCGGGTGATTCGCATGGATCCAGATCGTGAAGGCTTGTTATACGCGGGAACAGAAAGTGGTTTATATGTTTCTTTTGATGATGGTGCTAATTGGGAGTCTTTCCAATTGAATTTACCAGTCGTTCCAATTACGGATATGATAGTCAAAGAGCATAATTTGGTAGTTGCCACACAAGGTAGATCTATTTGGTTGATTGACGATTTATCGGTTATTCATCAAGCCAAGTTAGGCCAAGATTTGAAAGGCAATCTACTTTTTGATCCTATGGATGCGTACCGTATGCGAGGAGGACAAGGTAGACCAAGTTTAACCTCTGGTCAAAATCACCCTGGAGGTGTTTCTGTAAACTACTATTTGGGTGATTTAACAGATAGCTCGGTTGTTAAATTACGCTTCTTAGACGGTGCGGGTAACTTAATTAAAGAATTTGCATCAGATGAGAAAGATCGAAATTCTAAGCTGAAATTTGAGGAAGGTGCGAATGTCTTTAATTGGAATATGAGATATGAAGGAGGTAAGGATTTTGAAGGTATGGTACTTTGGTGGGCTAGTCTTCAAGGGCCAAGAGCTGTGCCAGGCACTTACCAAGTTGAACTAGAAGTAGATGGAGCTGTTCAGCAGCAGTCTTTCGAATTAATTAATGATCCAAGGGTGGAGGCTACACAAGCAGAACTTGAAGCTCAATTCGCCTTCTTACAAGAAGTACTTCAAGAAGTAAGTGATGCGCACCAAGCTATTATTGATATTAGATCGGTTCGCAAGCAATTGAATACTTATAAGTCAAGAATAAAAGATTTAGAAGGTACAGAGGCAGTAGTTGAACAAATTGATGCGATCAATAAGGAAATGAAAGGTATAGAGGAGCGATTATATCAAACTAAAAACAGATCTAGACAAGATCCTTTGAATTTCCCTATTCGCTTGACTAATAAACTAGCACACCTGAATTCACTAGTTGGAGGATCAGATTTTGCACCAACAGATCAGGCTATTGCAGTTAAAGCTGAGTTATCTGCGGCAGTTCAAACGGAACTTGATGCCTTTGAACAGATAAAACAAGATAAAATCAAAGCATTGAATGAAGCCATACGAGCGGCTTCGATAGATGCCATTTTGGTAGATTGATACCATTATCTTTTTGGGCTAAATTACTTTTATGTAGTTTAGCCCAAATTATTGTTGGATATGATTGAAAGTACTTTTACACCAGACAGAGGAAGTTTATTTATAGGCATTATATGTTTTGCCCTGTTGATGTGTTTGGCATCTTGGCTGGTGTACCAAATAGAAGTGAAAGGTAGATATAAGTCCGTGTTCAATAGGTATAAGCCTTTAGTAAGTATGTTGGCCTTTTTTACAGCCTTTACTTGCATGGGGATATTGGTATTCAATGTTTTGAATTTTGCTTCGATGAAGCCCGTTTATATTTCTGGAGATTTCCTACAAATAGGGTCAGATCAAATTCCGTGGAGTTCAGTAGGGCAGGTCGAAAATAAACTCATTGATGAAGTAGGTCTGTTTGGTGATATAAAGCCTACGGATGAGCGGGTACTAGAGATCAGAAAAATGGATCGAAGCCAAGCTCCGATATTGCTCTCTGAAAAATTCTATCCTGTCGAAGATATTTATCAAGCGATTTTGAGAAAGACTCAATAACACCTTATCGCTTTGATACTTTATTGTGCGTAATACTTTTTTGCCTACTACATTTAAAACGACCTTCTTCAAAAGTCCTTTTTTTACTGTGTTTGGTTGCTCTTCCTTGTACACGAGCACGCCACATTCTGAATGAACTAGCCTTCATATGTTTGCGCATTAATTGAATGACTTCTTGCTCCTTAATGCCAAACTGGAATTCAATAGCATCAAAAGGGGTTCTATCCTCCCAGGCCATTTCAATAATTCTATCTATTTCATCTACAGTAAAATCTTGCATAATTAAAGGTTGAAATCTGGTAATTCATGTACTCTGGCATAGGGGAATTCAGCTATTTCTTCTACTCGATTGTATTTATTTAGACCTCCAATGGCTACCGTCCCTAATTTGTCCAATCTCAGCCTTCCATTAGATTGCAAACAGCTATCCTCTACGTACAAATGTTGAATACTGCCAATGACTAGAATGGTGCCATTCAATGCTATATCAATGGTTTGCTCCAGCTTGAGGCCCATTTTTAATTGACTTGCTTCTACGTAAGGTGCGTGGAAACCATCTTTATAGCTAGCTTTTAAATTACATCGCTCAAATTCTGATTCGTGTTCCTCAAATTTAGCAGAGGTATAATGTGCTTGTTCAATGAATGATTCTTGCACTTGATTAATTGTGTAGTATTTAGTGTCTAAAATATATTCTAAGGTTTGTCTAGGCACCGTTGTGGGACGCATAATGAATCCGATCAGGGGTGGGGTAGACCCTAGGTGTACTACTGAAGAGAAAATAGCAACGTTTTCTTGCCCGTCTCGACTTTTTGTAGCGATAAGAACGGCCGGTTTAAATCCTGTTACTGAGTTTATAAGGTTCAATCGAAAAACTCGATCTAGATCTAGGATCTCTTGATGGGTATAACTTTGCTCCATGATTACAGTTTGAGTGCGGACATACCTCCATCTATTCCGATGACTTGTCCCGTAATATTTTTCGCTACTGGATTTAGCAAGAAGTTGGCCATGGCAGCAACGTCCTCAGCTTGATTGATTTGTTTGCTCGGATGTCTTTGTGCAATTCGCTCCTTGGCTTCATCATTTCTTAAAATACCTGCAGCAAGCGGAGTGTCTGTCATGGAAGGCGCTATACAATTGACCCGGATAGATCCTGCAAATTCCGCTGCCAAGCTTCTAGTTAATCCTTCCACAGCCCCTTTTGCACTCGCAACAGAACTATGAAATGGCATACCTTGCTGAACAGCTACTGTGGAAAATAATAGGATGGATGCATTGCTTTGCTTTTTGAGTTTGCGGACATACTTCTGAATAACCTTAACTGCTCCTAGTACATTTATATTGAAATCATGTATAAAATCACTTTCTTTCAGAGAGGTAATAGGTTTTAGTAAAATACTACCCGGACAGTAGACGATGGATTGTATATCTTCAATAACTGGAATTTCGTCCGTAAGGATATCTACATCGAAGTGATGTAAATTTGGATGAACCACGCTAGGTGCATGACGACTTAGGTTGTATACCTCATGAGATTCTAGTAATAATTGTACCAATTCAAATCCAATTCCTTGGCTTCCTCCAATGATTAAAACTTTAGGCATTTTATCAGGTTTTTCAAGGAAACAAGCGAACACATGATTAGTTGAGTAGTACAGTGAAATTAGTGGAGTGTAGGAAAGGCTATTTGCATAGAAATACCCTTTTCATCCATTAGGGGTGAATTTTTGATATAGCTTAGTTCATGTTGTCCGGTCAAATGAAGGCATAAGGCATCTAGGATATCATCTGCTTTTACTGCTTTTCTTGGAAAGTTTTTTAGTGCTAGCTCAAATGCTTTGGTATATTCCGCTTGATAAGTATGTAACAACTTAATTCGTTCCTCGACACCAGCAGGAGTAGACTTTTTATGCTGTAAATGTTTGTTTTGGTTCAATCGAAAGAAGCAATATTCAGGATGACTTTCAATGGCAATGAAATCATCGGATGCATCTTGAATAAAGTTATCAATCAAGAAGCCACAGGAAAATCCATTTCTATTCA
>CAJXMP010000031.1 GCA_913056515.1 uncultured Lewinella sp. | reverse complement strand
CTGGATCTTCCTCGACCTCGCCGCCTTGAACTCCTCCTTCGCGAAGCAATCGTGGCAAACGCGCCTCCCGGGTTTGACCCTCGAGTCCCTGAACTTCACCTGCGCCGGCCTCTCGACTCCGCACGTTCCGCAAGGTACGCTCCGGTCCTCCCTGTGTTCTCGCGCGATCGTCGCCTTCTTCTCCAGCCTCTGCTGCACAAAACGGAGATATTACCTTTTATTACGTGACGGTAATGACTAATAATAACGGTAGTACGAGTGGTGATAAAGCCATAACAAATACAACTACAGTTAATCTCCCAGGTGGTGCTCCTTTAGACGTTACTGTGTCTAAGATAAGTGATGTTTCTTGTTTCGGTGGAAATGATGGGATTGCAATTGCGAATGTATCTGGGGGCTCATCACCATATACTTACAATTGGTCTAGTGGCTCCACTTCTTCAACAGCCACAAATTTATCAGCGGGTAATAATACGGTAACTATAACAGATGCTAGTAATAACACAGTAACAGGATCAGTATTTATCAATCAACCAAGTCCACTTAGTGTGGGGTTATCAGCTACCCAAGTCAGTTGTAATGGTGATTCAGATGGTTCAATAACGGCTATACCTGCTGGAGGGACAAGCCCGTACAATTTTAATTGGTCGACAGGAGCGACCACGAGTACCATTAATAATTTATCAGCTGGCACTTATTCAGTGACCATTACAGATGATAACCAATGCCAAACAGTAAATACTACAGTGATCTTTGAACCAGCTGCTATTACTTCATCTATTGGAATTGATAACGAGATATCTTGTTTTGGAGGTAATGATGGCGCCTTGACTGTAAGTGTATCTGGAGGAACTCCAAACTATAGCTACAGCTGGTCTACTGGTGCTACTACAGCATCCATAAACAACTTAAATGCAGGTGTTTACACAGTAACCATCACAGATGCAAATGGATGTGAGCAGGTGGAAGGACTCAATTTGGGGCAACCATCTGTTTTAACTTTGATACTAGAGAGTACTGATGAGACTGTTTTTGGTGGAAATGATGGAACGGCAACTGCAATTGCAGGTGGAGGAACTCCAGCATATACTTATGCTTGGTCTACTGGTGCAACTACTCCGGTCATTACGGATTTAGCACCTGGAATATATGGGGTTACGGTTTCAGATCAAAATGATTGTCAAATTTCAGGAGATGTCGAAGTACTAGCTGTTGATTGTAATCTTGCAGCCTCAAGTACCTCAGTAACGCCAAGTTGTCTGGGTAGCTCTGATGGTAGTATTTCTGTAACGGTCTCTGGTCAAGTGGGAGTAGTAACTTACCAATGGTCTCATGACCCCAATTTGAATAGTCCTAATGCAGGGAATCTATCGGCAGGGGTTTATTCTGTTACCATTACGGATGAATTGAATTGCTCGTCTATACTAGCTATCGATTTACCTGATGGAAACGCTATTTCAATTGGAAGTGAATTAGTACCAGTCAGTTGTTCTGATAGTTGTGATGCTTCTATTGTATTGACTCCATCAGGTGGTAATGGATCTTTTAATGTACTATGGAACACTGGAGAAACAGGATTGATAATCGAAAACCTATGTGCCGGTACTTATTCAGCTACAGTAACAGATGCATTAGGCTGTCAAGAAAGCATCAATATTCTAATTGAAAATCCTTCCCCATTAGCATTATCATCCACTATTACTGATGTAGATTGTAATGGAGCATCTACAGGTGGTATTCAAATAACGGCTTCTGGAGGGGCAAGTCCATATTCCTATGCTTGGTCAACTGGTGCAACAACGTCCGATATAACTAATCTATCTGCATCAATTTACACTTTAACTATAACTGATAATAATGGCTGTACCCTGGTTAGTGATTTTACTGTTGGGGAGCCCGATTCGTTATCATTAAGTATTACGGTTACTGATGAAAGTGCAAATGACGCAGCTGATGGATCTTTGGAAGCTGCTGTGTCAGGAGGAAGTGGTGCATACGATTTTCTATGGTCTACAGGCGATACAACTGCATTGATTGAAAATTTAGCCCCAGGCTTTTACACTGTGGTTGTCACAGATGCGAATGGATGTGAGCTTTCAGGATCTGCCACAGTAGGGGCATTTGACTGTAATTTTGAAATAGAATTACTCGCTATCGAACCAGCTTGTTTTGCTGGGCAAGATGGTGCTTTAGAAACATCTATAATAAGTGGAGAAGCACCATTTGACTATAATTGGAGTACAGGAAGTACCAGTGCTTCTATCACGGATCTGACTGCGGGATCCTATAGTTTAACTGTTGTTGATGCATCAAATTGTTCTATCCAATTGAGCTATGAACTAGGTGAACCTGATCCTTTGGAGTTAAGTGCAAGCATACAGGATGCAGTATGTTTTGGTTCATGTGATGGTGCTGTAAATCTTATCGTTTCGGGTGGTAGTCCGCCATATACTTTTGAATGGTCTACAGGTACTACCGATCAAAATTTGGATAATCTATGTGCTGGAGTATATACAGTGTCTGTTACAGATAATAATAGTTGTGTAGGTATAGATAGTTTTACGATTGTTGAACCAGTAGAAATGGTTGGATTGATTGCTACAGAAGCGTTTTCTTGCTTGGGTAGTGAAGGTCAAGACTTGTGGATAGAGGTAAGTAATAACCAAGGTGCCTATAATGTAAATTGGTCTCCCAATGGGGAACAAACAGATACTATTCAAATTAGTAGTGACGCTACATATCTAGTGACCATTGAAGATGAATTGGGTTGTACTGTGGATGTGGTAGCTGATTTTGATTATTATGAACCTATGCAACTAGAATTTGAAGTACAGGGTTTGAGCAGTGTCAATTCAGCGGATGGTGTTATTCAATCAAATATTCTAGGTGGGGTAGGGCCGCTAAACTATGAGTGGAATACAGGTGCAACAACACCTGATATCGAAGCCTTAAGTCCTGGAGTGTATAGTTTAACAGTAATTGATGATCAGGATTGTATTATTACGGATTCTGTTCAATTAGATAGTTTTGAATGCAATTTATCTATTGATGCGATTATTACTGGACCAAGTTGTGCGCTAGACTCTACAGGTTCTATTGTATTAGAATTTTCAAATGGATTGGATCCATTTGATATTAGTTGGTCTACGGGAGATTCTAATGCTGAAATAAATAATCTTGCTGCTGGAATCTACTCAGTGAGTGTTACTGATGCAAATGGATGTAGCCAAGAAAGCATGTTTGAACTAGGTATACTAGATCAAGATCCTCCGGTTTTAGCGATTGCTTCTACAGTAGGAAATTTGGATAATCAAGGGAATTTTACTTTGCCAGAATCAGATGTCCAGGCTATGTTTACAGATGAATGCGGTATTGCTGAATTAAGTTATTTCCCTGTGCAGTTTGATTGTGAAGATATTGGGGAGCAAACCATCTCCTTTACCATTTGTGACATCAATGATAATTGTCTTTCTGGTACGTTTGAATTAGTTCTATCCGATGCATTGGGGCCAGCTGTTACCTGCCCTGAGGATATCGTTCTTCCGAATTGTCAAACAGAATATTTTTATCAGGTGTTAGGAAATGACAACTGCTCTGAAGATAATATCGATATTGAATTGGTATCTGGTGTAGCTTCTGGAGGGGCCTTCCCTGAAGGAATTACAGAACAAGTATATCTATTAAGTGATGAATTAGGAAATAGCTCTTCGTGCACGTTTATAGTTGACCGTGAATTCAATTTAGGACTTGACGTAACAGTTAATTCCAACTTAACCACGCTTTTACCAGGGGATACTATATTAATCACTAGTACCAATGTTCTTTTTGAACTTAATTCTGTTTTGGATTCACAAGAATATTTTTGGAGTACTTCAGGTAATATAATTGCGAATGATTTGGAGATTGATTTCCAAGATTGGGAGGATGCCGAGTTACTAGAATTGGAGGTGATTTACGGAGGGGAGTGTAGTGAATTTTATTACTTTGAATTAGATATTGATACGCAGGTAAATGATCTTAATAATAATTCATGGAGTATTTATCCAAATCCGGTCGATGATAAATTATTTATAAAAGGCTTGGATGTAGATGGAGATCTTAATATCAAAATCTTATCTATTGGGGGAGAAGTCTATGAATCCTCTTGGCAAGTGCTTGACGATGGAATTATCGAAATGGATTTGAGTGCATTTCCGCCTCGGGTATACTTGCTTCAAATTATCAAGCCTGAGGGTATTATGCTAAAGCGTATAGTCGTCCTATAAAAAAAGAACCTTCTTTAATGAAGGTTCTTTACAAAAATACTCAATAGATAAAGAATTATTTTTGTTGTGTGCCTATTCAGAATTAGGGATAGTTGTAAATCCTATTCTTTTATTGTTGGGCCAAGTTTTTGATTCTAAGTATATGCCTTGAATGTTTTTATAAAATTAAATTAAATGCGGCACTCAAAAGCTGACTATTCTAAAAATAGGTTCTGATGTCCGTTTTTTAGTATGTTGACGTCTGTTTTGTGTTTGTCCCATATTGCTTTGCTTTCTCGCTACCTATTTTCATTTTGGTAAAAGTCATTTAGCTTTAATTCTTTAAATAAGATTGTTTCGATAAAGTAAATTTTGTTTATGTTTTATATTTTATATTCACTAAATTGAAGAGTAAAATTTTGTAAAAACATTCAACTTTGGAATCAACAATCATACATCCTTCCGTCTTTTTTTTAGACTCGATGATAACGCTCAAGGGCGGAATTTTCAAGATCGGAGATGCATTTGGAGAAGGTGCAGCGGATGAGTATCCAATCAAAAATGTAAAAGTTGGATCATTTGCATTGTCCAAAACCTGTATCAGTTTTGATGAATATGATTATTACTGTATTTGCACAGGTAAGCCGTTTGTAGGAGACTCATTAAATAATAGGGGGAAATTGCCAGTCGTTCAATTGACTTGGTTGGATGCAGTAGATTATTGTAATTGGTTGAGTGAAGCTCATGGCTTAGACGCGGTTTATGATATTTGTACAATAAATAATGAAGTTTCCGTAAAGGTTTCATGGACCAAAAATGGATTTAGATTACCAACAGAGGCTGAGTGGGAATTTGCTGCGCGACAGGAAGGAAAATACGCACGATATGCTAATGGCCTACAATTGCCCAAGTCATCGATCATGCATGCTGGAGTTAATAAGCAAGGTTCAGTCCCTGTAAACAGTAAATGTTCTGATGCACTTGGCTTTTATCATTTGTGTGGTAACGTGTGGGAATTTTGTAATGATTGGTATGGGGTTGATTCTTATGCGAATGTAGATTTTGATAATCCAAAGGGGGTAGTAGAAGGGCGGAAAAAAGTAATTCGTGGTGGCGCCTGGAATGAGCCATTGGATGCCTGTCGGATATCAAGGAGACAGGCGATCTCTTTAGATGAACAGAACCATTTTACTGGTTTTAGAGTAGCTCGAAGTATTTTAATGTAACCCACATATTCCAATTTTAGAAGAAGTCTTGCCATTGTTAGATTTTATATAGTATATAAGGTAGATTATTTGTAAATTTTCACATGAAAATTTGTAATTGGCTATTAATCAGTTTGTTTTTAATCTTGTGTCTGAACCCCTTATCGGCTCAGTATACCTACCATACTTCTGATTCCAGTTTAATATACACCGAACAAGTTAAGGGATTGGAGGATATCTATGATCGCAAGGTTGGCAAATCTTTTAGTGATTCTAATCAAACAATTTGGTTGGCATCTCAAGGTGGCTTATTCAGATTTGACGGATCTTTCCCAGAGCAAATTGATATTCCATTAGATTTTTCTGCCGATTATATTTGGTTGGATTTATTTGAAGATGAATGGGGGGATATTTGGTTTCACGCTAGGAATATTATTGATGGACAACATAAATTGTTTTGTATCAAGCAATTTTCGGAAATCGCTCCCATAGTAGAAGACTGCTCTGAATATCTTTCACTAAAATCAACTTTAGGTGAAAACTACAGAATTGTAAAGGGCGTTGAGAAGGGTTTACTCTTAATTGACGAGAATGGTGGGATTGAGGAATTATTTAGATCATCACGAATAGGCAAATTAGAGAAGAGCAATATTGCCACACTTGATAGGTATCAGGAGGTGAGGAAGATTACTACTAGTAGTGAGGGATTATTGATTCAAATGATAGATGGAGATGTAATACTTTACGATATTACACAAAACCGGAAGTTTACGATTGCCCGCAAGGAACAAGACCAGAAAGTTTTTCTTTTTGAAAACAATATTGACCGCTTTATAAAAGTAGTTTTAGTAGACAAAAATAGAGGTAAACTCACCTTCGAATCATTGGATTATTTTCCGTCCACAGGGCGTGTAGAAAAATTGAATTGGACTTCAAATAGTTCTAGAAAAGACAATCAATTTGATGGAAGAATTTTTTATGATCAATTCAATGACGACCTAATTATAATCAGTAGATCTAGAGTCCCGAATCAATCTACATGGTTATTTCAAAACAAGGAGTTTAATGAGGTTATTAATAGAATTTACACCAATCAGAATTTTAGTGATTTAAATGTAATCGATGAAAATACGATTGGGGTAGCTAGTAAAAATGGTTATTTGGTCTGTAAGAGAAAAGAAATTCTGTTCCATAATATTAATATCGAAAATAATTTAGGGTCTCTAGTCAATAGTATTCGTCGTTTTGTAAAAATTGATGAAAAGCATTTGTGCCTCCAAGCTTATGGAGGTTCAATTATAATTGATGCAGGAACTTTAGAAAAGGTTACTGACCATCCCTTTATTGATTACATGACACAGGAGTTAAATATTCCATTGGGAGGGTATTCACAATTTTTCGAACTTGGTAAAGATCATTTACTACTTCCAAATAAAAAAGAAGGCATAGTAATCCTAGATAAAAACACCCTACGGTATCAGGTCTACAAATCATCGGGTTCTGAAAAAATAGGGCAAGAGGAAATTTGGTCCATATTTTATCAGGAGGATGCTGAATTGGTTTATATTTTTGGAACCGAGAATGATTATTTAATCGATTTAAAATCTGATCAATACAGCATTTTAACCAATGACTTTTACGGGGATTTTGGCTTATTAAATGGTCAATTGATTTACCAAACATTACCATTGAATGATCATGAATTAATTCTGGCTACTTCGATTGGACTGTTTAAGCTTGATTTGAAGCTTAATCGAATTGTTGAGAAATATAATATTAGCAATTCAGAAGGTAAAGTCAACAATGAATCTGTTCATTATGTGCATCAAATAAGTCCGGATGAATTTTACTTAGGAACAAACAGTGCCGGAGTCATTAAATTCTCCTTAAAGGACGGATTGCTTAATCAATATACCATGTTGAATAATGAGCCTATTCTAGGTGTTCATTATATTTTCGAAACAGTTGATGGAGGACTTTTTCTGGCAACAAATAATAAATTGCTTTTGCTTAACCCTGAAACAGGAACTGGGAGGTCATTTTTCGTGAATGATGGAGTACTATTCAATGAGTTTAATCGGCAGGCATACTACTACGAGGCTGGTAGATTATTCTTAGGAGGTGTTTCTGGAGCGGTCCAATTCAATCCTAATCTGAAAAAGTTTGCGAATCAATATGATAATCTTAAGGTTAGAATCATTGGTGCAGATTGGTTTAATCCTAAAACTGTTCAATATGAGCCATTGGAAGGGGATCAATTAATGGAGGGGGTGTTAAAATTGTCCCCAAGTCAACGCAATTTGCGATTAAAGTTATCCACTAATTTATATGGTGCTGGCATTGGAAATTATTATTACGCTAATGGCAATTCCATTTCAAGTGATGAATTTTCGGGCGATAGAAATCTTATTAAAATAGATAATATTGAGTATGGAACGGATACATTGTATGTCAGAGCTGAGTTTGATGGCGGTAGTATTAGTACCTCGAAATTGGCTATACCATACAACTTGCCCAAGCCTTTCTTTAAAAGAAGTATCTTTTTTGCAATAATTGGGGTATCCATTGTTGGACTCATCTATATGTTCTCGGTATACAGAGAACGGTCTGCCGAACAAGCAAGATTAGCACTAGAGGATATAGTGGTCAAAAGAACGGAGGAGAACAAAAGACAGGCAGAGGAATTACTTGAGTTAACCAAACTAAAAGACAGGTTTTTTATTAATATCTCTCACGAGTTAAAAACACCATTAAGCTTAGTTCAAGGCCCTCTAGAAAAACTAGAAAGTAGTAAGTCAATACCAGAAGACGAGCGTCTCTTACTTCAAATGGCTAGTAATAATATTGTGAACCTATCTAATCTAATAAAGGAAATATTGGATTTGTCAAAGTTAGAATTGGGCAAGCAGGAAATTGATTTAGTTGCTTTAGAGTTAGAATCTTTCGTAAAAAGTAGGCTAGATCAATTTTCATTGAAAGCTTCATCTAATCAAGTGGATCTTGAATTTATTTCTAGTGGGCATGAAATAAAGGGAATGTTTGATAAGAAAATGGTCCATACCATTGTATCCAATATTATTGACAATTCTTTGAAACATGCTACGGGTTTAACTGCTCTTGTTGTTCAAATCATCAAAAAGGATAACAAAGTAGAAATTTTATTCAAGGATAATGGGAGCGGAATTCCAGCAGATAAGCTTCGATATATTTTCAATAGATTTCATACTATTCCAGATGACAAAGGAGGAGCTTCTTTAGGTATAGGTATGGCTATTTCTAGGGAGTTTGCTGATTTGATGGGTGGCGAACTAACGGTGGAAAGTAAAGTAGCAGTGGGGACTACCTTCAAATTGATTTTACCTATCCATGAGAAAAAGTATCAGCATGTTGAATTTTTTGATTTGGAAACTGAAGAAAATACAGCAAAACAAATGCCTGATTCAAATACAGTCCAGGCAGAGATTCTAGTAGTAGAGGATAATATTCAGTTAGCAAAATTTGTTGAGCTATTGCTAAAGGATAAGTATAATGTTGTGTTGAAATACAATGGACAAGAGGCTTGGGATTATTTGAATGAGCCTGATGTCAAATTACCGGAATTGATTATATCTGATATTATGATGCCTAAAATGGATGGGTTTGAATTATTAGAAAAAGTCAAGGAAGATCCTAAATTATCTATACCAAGTTTTTTGTTTTTGACGGCAAGAGATAACAAAGATGATATTTTAAGGGCAATGCGAATAGGTGTGGAGGACTATTTGACTAAACCATTTGCTGAGGCAGAATTGTTACGTGTTGTTTCCCAACTTATATCAAATTACAGAGTTCGCATCAATAGTAGGAAAGAGTATGAGGAAGAACTAAAGAAAACTTTGGTAGAAACAGTCGGGGGAGATCAACCTGGTTCAGAATTACCTACTATCCAATTATCCGAAGGGCTTCCTTTAGCAGATAAAGAATTCCTAGAATCTTTGGATAAACTAATTGAAGAAAATATTTCAAGATTAGAATTCACCATTGAAGATTTGTCTTATAGCCTGGCTATAAGTTCTAGACAGCTCAGACGAAAGATTCAGAAATTATCTGGTCTTACTCCGAACCAATACATCCGTAAATACAAAATGAATGTGGCTCGAGAGTTGTTGGAATCAAGGAGCATATACAGCGTTAAAGAATTGTCTTATAAGTTAGGGTTTAAGTCTAGCGCCCATTTTGCTAAACTTTTCAAAAATCATTTCGGTAGGAACCCTTCAGATTTTGTTTAACAATATCTAGATTTTCCAGTTTTACGATACATATGTCCGATATGTATGATTGGTGTTTATATACCTTTGTTAAAACGCAAAGAGCTATACAACATCCCAGTTTTGACTCTTTAGAAGTAACTTGTTTAGTCTCAATAAGACCATGGTTATTTGTCCGTTTTGTGCATAAAGATGTCCAACTCAGAAAATAGTTATCATCTATATTTGTACTGTACAAAGAAAGAAACATCTATATATATAAGAGAACTAAGTTACATCCAAAGTATAAACTAAGTTACATCCAAAGTATACAATTAACATCCATAAAGAAAGCCAGCTAATTTTAGCTGGCTTTTTTGTTTATGTCCGAAATAGATATCTATATAGACCGAATTATTAAATCAAGATTAATCATCTTTACAATGTTAACATTCCAACCGAATTTATTTCGGTCCAAGTTTTTGATCATCTAAGAACAAGAAGTCTCCTCGGAGACTTCTTTTTTTATTCTAATGTTGATCTATTTAATCCTGCTCCAAAGAAAATAGCATTAGCAGTCAGTTTCTGTGTATTGTGCCAGAAAGCTCGGAAATTCGGATTATCTGCAAAGCAGATTACAGGTGAATTTTTATATCTGGTATTAATAATTGCTGGAGCTGAGCTTAATTTTTCTTTATTTACCGCTGATGCATATCCACTCAATAGCGCTTCTGATTTATAAAAAGCTGGACATGCATACATATTATTAGGTGTATCTAACAATATATTTCCTTTCCGGAATAAACTAATTTCTGGTCTATTGTAACCATAAAAAATTGGGTTGCTCAAATCCGCCTTGGCTTGCAAAATGGCTCCACCTATAACTTGAGAACCACGATCTTGACCGACTTTATTATATGGTCTTGGACCTGTAAGGTCATTACCACCAGATTTGAATTTCAAGTTCCCAGTTCCTGAAGCGGCTATCCAACGTAATGCATTACCATAGGCAACTATGCTATGCCCATCTTTGGACGCCCAATCTTCCAACTTTGATTTAGCAGCCTTACTAATTCCGTTATAGGATCCACTTGGGAAAATGATTGTATTGTATTTATCCAGATCGATTCTGCCAAGTTGATCAATTGCAATAAGCGAGCTAGGGATTTGATAAACATAATCTAATAAATGCCAGAGCTCACCAGCATCATAGCTACTAACTCCATTACCACCCAGTATCAAAATATTCGGTGTGCTTAGACTAGAAAAATTTCTCGATCCTAAGTCAGGGCCATTTACGGTAAGGCCAGTATAAATTTCAGTGATTTGTATATTCGTGGATTGAGTTACTTTTTCTAGTAAAGTGTATAAGGCCTCTGGGTCTAATGACTGATTAGCAGAAGGAATGAATATGGTTCCAGGTGGATATGTTTTTTTACCGTCCATGGAAAATTCAAGATTAGCAACTTTGGCTCTTATTCCTGCTTCGAGTATTTGGTATAATGCCTTAGGTGCATAATACTGATGCCATTCAATTAAATAGCCATATTCACTATATTCTGGGTCTTCAGCTTGGCCAGCCACTTCATTTTGTGCATCTACAATTTTAGCTTCCTTACAATTGGCGTCTTTTTTGCTGACTACATCAAAGCTAGCGCCAAAGGCTTCTGCCAAGTTAAACGCCGATACATCGTAGAATATACTATCCATAAATTCAGTTCTATATTCAAAAGCAGCCTTGATTAAACGGTACTGATTTTGTTCGAATGGGATGTAATAACTATCGAATTGATAAAAGGTCTCTTTATCTGTGTTGATATCTTTATTAATAGTATAGACATCAATTTGATGTCGCTGTAACATTTCAATAAAGTTGGCTGCCCGTTGCTTATCCTGATCCATCGTAAATACATAACCAGCGTGATCATCTGATTTGCCCATTTTAGCAGCTTCTAAATAAAAGTCTCTTTGGAATGCCAATAATTTTTGACGTAGTCCCGATGCAGCTTCAAGTGTTGAAATAGCTGTTGTTAATTGATTTTTTATCGTAAATGAAAATGGCATTGGTCCATTTTCCGTTTGTTGAAAATGACCTCTTGAACTGGCTTGTTCAAATAATATTCCAATAGCTCCATTAATATCCGGATACGTTGAACCCTTACCATAATAATAATCGTCAAATGCTTCTTTACTGAAATATAATGATCCAATATCATCCAATGCACTCGCATGGTAAGTAGCTATTTCTTCGGTTAAAATTTGATTCAACTCTGGTGTATTTGGGTTGGTTCTTTGTGGAATTCCAGGTTGAAAAAAGAACGTGGAATTGGTTCCCATCTCATGGTGGTCTGTCAAGACATTAGGTTTCCATTCGTGGAAATTTGCAATTCGCCCTTGTGATTCTGGATGTTGAACCGGAAGCCAATCTCTATTCAAATCAAACCAATAGTGATTGGTTCTTCCTCTTGGCCAAGCTTCATTGTATTCTCTTGATTGACCATCACCGTTAAGATTCATACCCTTATGACTGTTAGCCCAACTGGCGAACCTGTTAAAACCATCAGGATTAAAACATGGATCTATAAGTATAATTACATCATCAAGGAGTTGTTCCACTTTTTTTGACTTGGATGCTAATAAGTGATATGCATAAAGTGGAGTTGCATTTGCACCTGATGGTTCATTACCATGAATACTGAAACCTTGATAAATGACTGCTGGCATTTTTTCAATATTGAGTTTTTCAGATTCATTAGGGTCCGTTAGTTTCTTATGATCAGCTTTTATCTTATCTAAATTTTTAATATTCTCTTTGGAAGAGACTACTAGATAGACTAGAGGTCGATTTTCATAGGTTCTGGCAAATTCAACTAATTGAGCATTTTCAGATGCAGCTGCTAATTCTTTAAAATAATTAATCAATTGGGTGTGATTGACATGCCATTCTCCAGGCATAAATCCTAGCGATGATTCAGGAGTAGGTATTGAATTATCATATTTGTCTGATCCTAGGTAATATTCTAAATCTAAATTTTGTGCAAAGATTTGAATTTGAAAAAAAAGTAATAGGAATGTAATGATTACCAATCTCATGTGTAATGGTTTTAAATTAAATTATTTATGGCTGATATTAGTTTGCTTGATTCTTTATACTTTTGAATCAAATTAAATTTATGGAACTTCTTTTAAAAATTTTAATAGGATCACTATTCCTTTTGTTATTAGTACTAAACTTTTATTTCAGGAGGAAGGTCACTCGTTTATATAGAGTGCTCATTCAAAATGAAGTGGCTTTTGGTTCTAAACATATTTTTAATAAAAAGCGCCTAGAGGAAGAGGTGATTCCTTTCTATCCAAATCACGCAAATGAGATTCGGGCATTTGTTCATCTCTTAAATCGATCTATAAAAATTGGTTTTATTCTTGTAGTGATTATCACTGCAATAGGAGCCGTTTTACTCTGGGATCAATTGTATAATTTTTAATTTTTTTTCAACCATTCTTGTAGCACCCTATAAGTAAGGCTTCCAAACAAAACAATATTTCTATCTAAAACCTTGATTATCAGCTAATTAACTGACAATATGGCATATTTGTCGGGTGTATTACAAATCGGACATTTATTGTCGTAAAATGGACATTTGTTATTTGGTTTTGACTTATGGAATGCGTGTCCATTTTGTACACTAAAATGTGAGTGTAACTTATTTGCTTATATTTTTCAATTTATATTATATCTACTGGTTTTAGCTGTTTAATAGTCCAAATTGCGTATTTTTGGACAGGATAAACAGGAATTTATAAATGCTGAACATAGGCATAGTAGGATTAGGTTATTTAGGAGAAATTCATGTCAAGTGTTTACTTGAGTTAAAAGACGTTTTCCGGATTGTTGGGGTTTTCGATATTAATAAGGATCGATTACATAATATTGCTGAGCAATACGATCTTAAAGCCTTTTCTTCATTTGAGGCATTATTGGAGCAAGTAGAGGTAGTGGATATAGTTTGTACGACTAGCGCTCATTACTCAGTAGCTTCTGCTTCAATAAAAGCTGGAAAACATGTGTTTATTGAAAAACCTGTGACCTCTACCGTAGATGAAGCGAACTGCTTAGTTGATTTAGCTCAAGAGCATGATGTTCGCGTTCAAGTGGGACATGTGGAACGGTTTAATCCTGCTTTTTTGGCTATTCGAAATAAAGAGCTAAATCCCATGTTTCTCGAAACGCATCGCTTAGCAAATTATAACCCTAGGGGTAATGATGTTTCTGTTGTTCGAGATCTTATGATTCATGATTTAGATATTATACTTGATATTGTTAATGCGAAGGTTCAGCGTATTTCAGCTAGCGGTGCTACCGTTTTTAATACTACACTTGATATTTGTAATGCACAAATAGAATTCGAGAATGGCTGCACGGCTATTTTATCAGCTAGTCGGGTTGCTTTAAAGAACATGCGTAAATTGCGCTTTTTTCAACCTGATTCGTATGTTACTGTTGATTTTTTGAAAAAAGAAGTTCAATGGATTGACAAGGTGGATTCAAATGAGGTTATTCCGCCAGGTATTCAGGGTTTTGAAATTCCTGTGGAAGGACAAGATCAAAAATTACAGTTTATCCATACGGAAGTTAAAGCAGGTAATGCTATAAAAATGGAATTAGCAGATTTTGCAAATGCTATAGCTGGAGCTCAAAAAGAAACGGTGAGCATATATGATGCGGTACGTGCTTTAGAACTAGCGGATGAAATTGAACAATTAGCCATTAAACGCCTAAGGCAATTTGAGAAAAATGTGAAAATTTAATTTATGTGGAGATTATTGTGTGCCTCAGTTTTTGTAGTACTAATATTTAACTCTTGTTCATTATTTGATCAGGAGGAAACTATACCTGGAATTTTAATTATCTCAAGTGTTGAAGTTATTGAAGACAACCCCAATTTTGAAACTTGTTTTGGACACAAGATTAGAAATATTGAGGTTTATGTCAACGGCATAACTCAGGGTATTTATCCGATAAACGCACCTATCCCAATTTTTGAAGATGGGTTAGTTGATATAGAAATTTTTCCTTTAGTCTACGCTTCTGGATCTTCGCAGAATCTTGAGCCTCATTTGTTTCTTCAAAAAGAATCTTTTTCATTGGATATTAATTTTGGTGAGGTCGTTGAAAGGGATATTGTTTTTGAATATCAACCTAATACTGTTTTTCGATTAACAGAATTCTTTGGACTTGGAAATCAATTTAATATTGATATTGACGACGATGAAGAAAATACACTTACAGTAGTCATGGATGACTATTGTCAGGATAATCAAGTGGGCCAATTTGTATTAGACACCGCTACTAATCTTGCCATAGTAACCACGCCATCTTTATTAGAAAATTTGACTTCTGATCAAGCTTACTTGGAGTTGGATTATTACTCCGAATTGGATATGACTATCTCATTTGCTATTCTGCAACAAAATTCCACTAATCTTGAAATTCAAGACCTATATTATATTAAGCCAAAGCTGGAATGGAATAAGCTATATATTAATATGACTGATTTTATCAGACAGTCCAATGGAATTAAGTTTCAAATGTATCTTTCGGCTAGCTTACCCTTAGCAGGCGAAGATGGTAATACTGTATATTTAGGTAAGGCTTATTTAGATAATATCCGTATACTTACTTATTAAAACACCTCAAGAGCTACTAACTAGGTCAATTATTAATGAATTTGATAAAACGAAAAAGGCAATTAGATACACTATTGTATAAGTGTTGTGACTACCTGTCTGCTATGCTTGCATGGGCCTGTTTCTTTTTTTATCGAAAATCAATAGAAAGTAGCCAGTTAGATATTACGGAAATCACCCAGGATAGTAATTTTTATAAAGGACTTTTTCTAGTTCCTTTAGCTTGGATTCTGTTCTATAGCTTCTTCGACCGTTATAAAGATATTTATAGGATTTCAAGACTTGCTACATTGGCTAGAACATTCTTTTTATCCTTATCTGGTGTGTTATTCTTGTTTTTTACTTTGGTCCTAGATGATATCGTAAAAGATTACACAACCTATTATGCTTCCTTCTTTACGCTATTCTCCTTGCATTTTTTGATTACTATTTCTGTCCGATTGATAATTCTAACTTGGGCAAGTAGAAGGTTAAAGGCTGGAATAATCTCCTTTAGGACGATCATAATTGGGGGAGATCAAAAGGCGGTAGAGCTTTATGAGGAGGTTGTTAGTCGATCTAAGCGTCTTGGGTATCAATTTATTGGTTTCATTGATTCCAATGGTAATTCAACAAACTATTTATCAAACTATATTCCTGGTTTAGGTAAGATAAAGGACTTGGAGCAAGTAATTGTAGATCATGAAGTAGAAGAAGTTATTATTGCGGTTGAAACATCTGAACATGGTAAGGTGCAACATATCCTTAATGTACTATTTGATTTTTCAGACCAAATTTTAGTGAAAATCATACCAGACATGTACGATATTCTTCTAGGTACGGTTAAGATGAATTCGGTTTTTGGAGCAGTACTTATCGAAATTGAACAAGGACTGATGGTGCGCTGGCAAGTTTTAGTCAAGCGAGGCATTGATCTCGTTGCTTCTACTTTGATGTTGATTTTATTAGCTCCACTGTATGCTTTTATAGCAATAAGGGTAAGGCTGTCCTCCAAGGGGCCAATTTTTTTCTTACAGGAACGTGTCGGTCTTAATGGCAAGCCCTTTAAGATTATAAAATTCCGTTCTATGTATGTAGATGCAGAGGAACAGGGACCTCAATTATCTCATGATGATGATCCGAGATGTACGCCTTGGGGAGCAAAGATGCGTAAGTGGCGTTTCGATGAGTTACCTCAATTCTGGAATGTCTTAATAGGAGATATGTCTTTAGTTGGGCCGAGGCCAGAACGTCAGTTTTACATTGAACAAATTATGGAGAATGCACCACACTATAAGCATTTGCTGAAGGTCAGACCTGGTATAACTTCATGGGGCCAAGTGAAATATGGTTATGCCTCTAACTTAGAAGAAATGCTCCAAAGGCTTAAGTTTGATATTTTGTATATAGAAAACATGTCCTTGGCCTTGGATTTTAAGATTATGTTTTACACTATATTGGTGGTTGTACAAGGAAAAGGAAAATAAAAAAGTCCCGAATATTCGGGACTTTTTTATTTCTTGAAAATAGAATCTACGAAAGCTTGTTTATTAAATATTTGAAGCTGTTCTATTCCTTCTCCTACACCAATATATTTAATTGGAATTTTGAATTGATCTGTAATCCCAATGGCTACTCCACCTTTCGCGGTTCCATCAAGTTTAGTTAATGCTAGTGCACTAACTTCAGTGGCCTCTGTAAATTTAGTCGCCTGCTCAATAGCGTTTTGTCCTGTTGTGGCATCTAAAACCAATAGTACCTCATGCGGTGCAGATTCCATGTTCTTCGTAATAGATGTTTTTATTTTGCTGAGCTCTCGCATCAAATTGAAATTGGTGTGCAGTCTACCTGCGGTATCGATAATGACTACATCATAATTTTCATCCAATCCTTTTTTCATCGCTTCATAAGCAACAGCTGCTGGATCTGTATTCATACCTTTACTAAAAAAGCCACATCCAACACGTTCCGACCAGATTTCTAATTGGTCTACCGCAGCCGCACGAAAGGTATCTGCAGCTCCTAGAAGTACTTTTTTACCTTGCTTTTTATATTGATTGGCGAGTTTCCCAATGGTAGTGGTTTTCCCAACTCCATTGACACCGACAACCATAATTACATGAGGTGTATGATTAGAATGAAGCGTGAAATCTTCGATTTGCTCCGATTCATTTTCAGCCAGTAATTGAACAATCTCATCCTTCAGAATAAAATCCAGCTCTGAAGTGGATATGAATTTATCCTTAGAAACGCGCTGTTCAATGCGTTCAATAATCTTTACGGTGGTATCTAATCCTACGTCTGAGGAGATGAGGATGTGCTCCAGTTCGTCCAAAACTTCTTCATCGACTTTTGATTTACCGGCTACTGCTCTAGATAGTTTGTCAAAGAAGTTCGATTTAGTTTTTTCTAGGCCCTTGTCCAGGTCCTGTTCTTTTTCCTTAGAAAAAAACTTTTTAAAAAAGCTCATGTGATAATTACTTTACACCGTGTTATGATGAACCAAAAATAAGAAAGGCACTGTATTAATCAAGTAAAAATGGTCTAATTCCTGGATGGAATCGATGAAAAACAAAAAAAGGGCTTTTGCAACTATGCACAAGCCCTTTTTTATGGTCTACAAAGAAAGATTACTTTTTAGCAAAAAAAGCTTTAACCTCGTCTTTGTGAATAATTTTCTTCTCGTAAGAATATTTACCCGTTTCAGGGTTTTTAACAGCCTTAACCACTTTTACATGATCACGACCAGATCCTGCATTGGCTGCACGTTGTGCTACACGGGCGTTCTTTGATACCTTTGCCATGATAAAATATTTTTAAGCCAATAAGGCCTTTGATTACTTAATTTCTTTATGAACCGTATATTTCTTCAAGATTGGATTATATTTCTTAAGTTCCAATCTGTCTGGAGTATTCTTACGATTCTTTTGCGTTACATAACGAGAAGTACCAGGCATTCCTGAAGCTTTATGCTCAGTACACTCTAAAATGATCTGCAATCTATTTCCTTTACTCTTCTTTGCCATAGTGCTTCTAGTTTTATAGTTTATCTAAACGAACACCAGTATCAACACCTTTCATCTCCAATTTCTTAAGGTATTCTAAAACACCTAGTTTATTGATAGATCTCATTGCATGAGCTGATACCTTAAGTGTTACCCACTTATCCATCTCAGGAATATAATAACGCTTTGAGTGTAAATTTGGCTCAAAACGACGCTTCGTTTTTCTGTTCGAGTGCGAAACATTATTTCCTGTGATAGGACGTTTCCCCGATAGCTGACATACCTTTGACATCGTAAATTCTTTTTCGTACAGCTGAGAAGGAAAAAACTCGCCTCCTCTGTAAATAAATAATTCTAAGTGACCTCGGCAGGATTCGAACCTGCAACCTTCTGAGCCGTAATCAGATGCGCTATCCAGTTGCGCCACGAGGCCAATATTGTTATTGCGAGTGCAAAGATAGGGTAAATTTTATCCAAGAGAAACTTTTTGTTTAAGTTTTTTCCAAAATAGTTGCCTGTCTTTCACTCCTTTATTGGACTACTAGTTTTGAAACTTCAAAGCGTTGTCCATTCGATAACTTTAAGACATAAATTCCTGCTGAAATCTGGTTTGAAATCGTTCCCTCGTATTGATTTGCAGTTAGCAAAACAGGTGTTATAACTCCCTGAACAATTTCGGCACCAGTTAAATCATATATGGAATAATCTAATGGCTCGAAGCAATCATGCGCAAAGATAATTTTTATTTCTTCACCTGCAAATATAGGGTTCGGAAAAATATTAATAATTTTTAGAGGTTCAATAACCCGCTCGGTTATTTGAGCAATATTCTCGTTGTAGTATTGATGAAGATCCAAAAAAGCTTGATTGATATCTAGGCGACCACCTGAAACTGATTTACCTTGAAGGTCTTCAATTGGAGTAGTTGAGTTCAGAATAATATCCTTTAAGAATAAGGCCGTCTCAGCTGGATTTTCTGTTGTTATAGAATCCAAGAAATTAGAAGACTGGTTATACAATAATCCTACTGTACCAGCTACTAGAGGCGCTGCAAAGGAAGTTCCACCTGAATTAGCTTCATAAGCATCAAAGTTAGTCAAGGTGGTGATGCCTCTTAGATTATCCCCACCTGGGGCACCTAAATCACAATTATTGAGACCGAATCCAGCATTGGTGGTTTTACGATCATTAAAGCTGGTGTTGGTTACTGATATTAAGTATGGACTTTCGGCACTTGTGATATCTATCTCCGTATCAATATTGACATTTTCATTAGGTAATGAGCCCACATTTAATACTCCAACCGAACCAAGGTCATCGTATAATTCAGAAATCAAATCAAGTGCATTCTGGCTTAATCCGTTGAATCCTAAACTTGCATTTATGGCAACAACAAAGGCTCCATTAGCATCTTCATTATTGTATTTCAATCTCATGGAACGAACAATACTTTGAGCGTCCAAATATTGAGACAAATTGAGTATGCGTAATGGAAGAATCTTGATATTCCAGTTTAGACCTGTCAAGCCTGTATTATTATTCCCTTTGGCTCCGATAACCCCTGCTACTTGCGTTCCATGACTAGAACCCACAGGTAAGATTTCACCCATATTTTCTTCGAAGTCATATCCATTAATATCATCAATTAATCCATTTCCGTCATCGTCAACATTAGGTTGGCCATTGGCTTCTGCCTCATTTGAATAAATGTTTTCAAAAAGATCTTCATGGTTAATATCGAAATCAGTATCTATTACAGCTACTACAATATCTTCGTCCTTCGAATTTTTTCCTCCTGTAGCTGTTGACCAAATTTTTGGCGCGCCGATTAAGGGTAGATTCCAAAGGTCTCCATAAGATTCATCATTTGGAGTAATATTTCTAGTTATGGCAGGTGCATTAAAAACAACTCGCTTGAATCCATTTACCTGACTCCAATGATCAAGTATATTTTGATCTATAGCTTGATTGAAGCTTACTACAGCAAATTCTTCCGAAAATGTATTGTTATGCCAATCCAGGAAGGCAGTTTCAACTATTTTAGTTTTACTGTCAAATACTATATTCGATCGGTTGACATGAAGTTTTCCTGGCTCAAATTGAACAATATAGCTGGTAGCTTCTTGTGCAAAAAGCCAAAAACTAGAAAAAAAGAATAGCAAACAGGATAACTTAATCTTCATATTGGATACGTAAATTGCACTAATTGTGTCTTGAAATAATCTTCTATCTGTAGCATATAACTGCCATACCAAGAAAAAATTTCTCCATTAACTAGCAATATATGTGATTTTGGAAGTTCTTGGCGAAAATATTCTACATGTTGAGCCTTAAAAGGGAATGGTTCTGATGATAATAATACTAAATCAACAGCGGCTTCTTTTATCTGGTTCATATTTATAGAGGGGTATCTTTCCATATGATTAAACGCATTCTCAAAACCTAATAAATGGAGGATACTATCAATATATGTGTTGTTTCCCGCAATCATAATGGGTTTGTTCCAAATGAGGTAGTTGATTTTATGTACAACCTGACTGAGTACTCATCTTTCACTCGACCATATGATGTCAAAGACCCTCAATCACAGAATTTTCTGCAAGGACCTTGGAAAGGTGAAAATCGCATTCCAGCGGAGTTCAATGAAGTCATATTCAGTCGGCGATGTTCGCACATAAAAGACGATCTAAAGTCTCAACTATCAACGATCTCCCTGGAAGAATATTTAAAGTTTATCTCAAAGAAAAGTCACAAGTCAGCATCTGGAGTCAGTGGGTTAAGTTATGGCATTATCAAGTGTCTTCCGTTTCAGATGCAAAAGTGTTTATGGCACATTCGAAACTTGGCAGTTTTAAACGTTGAACTCCCAGTTGGTA
>CAJXMP010000030.1 GCA_913056515.1 uncultured Lewinella sp. | reverse complement strand
AGCTGTATCTGCAGCTCCTTTCGGATCAGCAAGTATACTTTTGATTTCTTATGGCTACATTAAGATGTTAGGCGCTGAAGGATTATTAGAGGCTACACGCATCGCTATTTTAAATGCGAATTATATCAAAGCTCGCTTAGAGCAAGAATATCCTATTCTGTACACAGGAGAATATGGAAGAGCTGCTCACGAAATGATCGTTGACCTGCGTCCATTTAAAGCGTTTGTTAGTGCAGAAGATGTTGCTAAGCGATTGATGGATTATGGATTCCACGCACCAACATTATCTTTCCCAGTTGCAGGAACAATCATGATTGAACCAACTGAAAGTGAAGATTTAGCAGAGTTGGATAGATTCTGTGACGCTTTGTTGGAGATTAAAAAAGAGATTGATGAAGTGGCTAGGGGAGATGCTGATGAAAAGGATAATGTATTAGCTAATGCACCACATAGTCTGGATTTAGTAACTGCAGATGAATGGAACTTACCATATTCTAGGTCTAAAGCAGCTTATCCATTAGATTATGTTCGTGGACAAAAATTCTGGCCTACTGTAAGAAGGGTTGACAATGCACAAGGAGATCGAAACTTGATTTGTACTTGTCCACCTATGGAAACTTACATGGAGGAGTAAACATAACATATCGCCTGAAAGGATTTCCTTTCAGGCGTTTTTCAAACATATAATATCATTAAGATGATCTTGGTAACTGGAGCAGCAGGATTCATAGGAAGTTGTTTGGTTCGGAAGTTGAACGATGAAGGGCATAGAAATTTGGTTTTGTCTGATCAATTTAATCGATCAGACCGTAAAAGAAATTTGACGGATAAGGGATTTATTGCTCAAGTTGATCGAGGTGAATTGTTTGAGTGGCTGGATCGATTTGGCGATGGGATAAGTTTCGTATATCATATTGGGGCAAGGACAGATACTACAGAAAAATCAAAAGCGATTTTTGATCAACTAAACTTAGAATATTCTAAACAGTTATGGGCGTTTTGCCGCGAAAATAATATCCCATTTATGTACGCTTCAAGTGCGGCTACTTATGGTTTAGGTGAACTTGGGTATACGGACAGTCACGACATTGTTAATGACTTGAAACCCTTAAATCCTTATGGTGATTCAAAGAATGACTTCGATAAGTGGTTGTTGCAACAAAATCACTCCGATGCCTATTGGGCAGGATTTAAGTTTTTCAATGTATACGGACCGAATGAATTTCATAAGGGAAGAATGGCTTCAGTGATTTTTCACACCTTTAATCAAATCCAAAAAACAGGCGGTATGAAGTTGTTCCGTTCCCATCGATCAGATGTTGAGGATGGTCAGCAGCAGCGTGATTTTATCTATGTAAAAGATTTGGTGGATGTATTGTACTTCTTTTATGAATCGCGCAGACCTTCTGGCTTATATAATTTAGGTACGGGACAGGCAAGGAGTTTTTACGATTTGGCAGCTCAAACCTTTATAGCCATGGATAAAACCCCTAATATTAGTTTCATTGATACCCCTGAGGACATTAGAGATACCTATCAATATTTCACTGAGGCAGATATGTCGAAACTAGCTAGTGTAGGCTATAACAAAGCATTTACGAGCTTAGAAGATGGAGTGAATGCTTATGTGAAGGAGCATTTGTTACCGAACGATGTGTGGTGATTAGTCTAAAGAATACGGATTGAGACCAGTGTAGTACGCTAGGGTCCAATCATCTCCAAATTTTACAAACTTTCGCCGAATAGCAAGCTTTTCCTTTTTATGCAGGATGGTTTCTTCGATTATGAATGCATTGATAGGCATTAATATTCTTTCAAAGTCGCTGAATTCAAAATCGATAGACTTTTGAAAAGTCCAGTCCTCTTTTTGCCAATAAAATTTACCATCTACTAGGTCATTGGGATCTGCATAGCTTGGGAGCCCTTCTAATGGGAAATTGATATGTTCTATTTGGAATATACTATCTGAATGAAAGTTTCTATAGAACAGCATGAAATCTTCTGGAATCTCTTGGCTTTTTGATGAAGATGCTTGGTCGTTAGATTGACATGCCCAGATTAGACTTAATACACTACAAAGGACTAATAATTGTTTCATGACTTTAGGTGTGTTATTAAGGATATTCCCTTTTCAATAATACTATTTTCGGTTGAAGTTACACTGATGTGTATATCGGAAAAGTAATTCTTTTTCAATGTTTGTAAGGTGCTTTGTCCAATGGCTACACAGGGCTTTGTTTTATCCCCTCCGTTGAGCAAGAAGGCCTTTACATTTAGTGAAGAGGTAAACAAGTATACGTCGGCCTGTGGAATTTCGAATTCAACTTTGGGTTGATTGCTGTAAATGGTAGTGTATAATGTTTTATAGTTTTGATTTCCATCATCAAAACTTTTGGTAGACTGGGAAGGAATAGCAAATAGCACGCTTTTTCCCGTGGCATATTCGTTGAATAGATTTTTGGTTTGCTCTGGATCACCATTGCCACAAAAAGCAATAGGAATGTGGTGTTTGTGTAGGATCTGTTCTGCACCCGGACCTAGGCAAGCGACTTGATAAGACAAAAATGTAGCTCTTCCAAACCGTTCGAAGAAAAAATGTACTGCCTTAGCACTGTAGAAGAACAGGATATCGGCGTTAGGAGCATTGGCGTCCTTTATGGGCGTAAAATCTATCAGACTGGATCCAATAAGGTCAATATGGGCAGTTTTGTGATAAAAATGCACCTTTTCTGAAGGTATAGATCGACTAATAAATATCCTTTTATTCATAGGCTAATCCTCCAATAGTGCTTGATGAATTTTTTCTGCTAGATTTATAGAGGTTGATTGAGAGCAATGGACAAATTTGACTGGAGCATCCCATGATTTGGCGAAAGCGGCATGCACATGAAAATTATTTTCTTGGTCCATTTCACAATGCACCCCCAAAGGCATTTGGCAACCACCATCCATGAGTTGTAATACTTTTCTTTCGATGTTTGTACATCTAGCTACATCAGCGTGATGAATTTGTTGCAGTAGTCTTCTAGTTGAGGTATCATCTTCACGAACCTGCAAAGCGATAACTCCTTGTGCAGGTGCGGGAACAAATTCCCTTGGATTTAGATCTATATATTCAAAGTCTGATAAATCTATTTTCAACCGTTCTAATCCTGCCTTAGCAAGCACAATGGCATCAAAAGATTCCTCTTGTAGTTTCTTTAGTCGGGTTGGTACATTTCCTCTAATGTCTTGGATGTTAAGATCCGATCGATAGTGCAGTAGTTGGGCTTTTCTTCTAGCAGAGGAGGTCCCTACAATGGCAGATTCAGGCAGTTTTAACAGGCCATCTGTAGCACTACTTTTTTTGATCACTAAACAATCTCGCGGATCTTCCCTGTACGAAAGTGCCGTTAACACTAAGCCGGGTGGGTTAGTTGTTGGCATATCTTTCATGGAGTGGACTGCAAAATCAATTTTACCTTCAAGTAAAGCATCTTCAATCTCTTTGGTGAAGAAACCTTTACCTTCCATCTTGGAGAAGCCAATATCTTGGATTTGGTCACCCCTAGTTTTGATTATTACAATTTCACAAGTAGTACCAACCGTTTCTAGTTGATCTTTTATAAAATGGGCTTGCCAAAGGGCTAGCTTACTTCCTCTTGTTCCAAGTTTCAAATGTTCCGCCATGTGTTCTTTACTAATTCACACAAATGTCTTGATATAATAACAGATGGACAAGTTAAATAAGAACTTTTATAGATTCTCCGAAAAATGTCATAATATTTCTAACTTTGCGCCATGCAAATTACAGCTCAAGAACTGGCTGCCCTAATCGGTGGCGTGGTAGAAGGAGATTCCACTGTATTAATCAATGGTCCTTCAAAAATTGAAGAAGGAATTCCTGGAACAGTTAGCTTTTTGGCTAATATGAAATATGAACCATTTATATACAGTTCAAAAGCCTCTGTGATTCTTGTTGAAAAAGATTTTCAACCAAGCAATCCAATAGCTGCTACTTTGATTCGAGTAGAAAATGTATATGAGAAAGTGGCTATGTTGTTGAATAAGTTTGGTGATCTTCAGCAGGAACAACCGACTATGGAGATTCACGCTAGTGCAGTTATTACAGCATCAGCTAATGTTCAAGCAGATGTATCTATTGGGGCAAATGTAGTTGTAGAAAGCGGTGCAGAGATAGCAAGCGGCACAGTCATACACCCTCAGGTGTATATTGGATCAAATGTAAAAATTGGTAAAGATTGTGTGCTGTATCCAGGTGTAAAGATATATAAGGATTGCGTTATTGGTGATGCTTGTATATTGCATAGTAATGCAGTGATAGGAAGTGACGGATTCGGTTTTGCTCCTCAAGCAGATGGCTCCTACAAAAAGATTGCCCAGTTAGGTAATGTGGTGTTGGAGTCCAATGTTGAAGTAGGATCAAATGCAGTGGTGGATAGAGCTACGATGGGATCAACAGTATTGAAACGAGGCGTAAAGATTGATAACCTAGTACAGATTGCCCATAATGTGGTGATAGGAGAGGATACGGTAATAGCAGCACAAACAGGTATTGCTGGGTCGACCAAAGTTGGAAAGCAAGTTATGATGGGCGGGCAAGTTGGTATTGCTGGACACTTGACCATAGAGGATCAGGTAAAAATACAAGCACAAGCAGGTATTAATTCAAACATAGAGGCAGGTAAAGCAGTTTATGGTTCACCGGCATTTGGATACAGGGACTTCTTAAAATCCTATGCTTTGTTCCGGAAATTGCCTTTTCTTGCAGAGCGAATTAAATCTTTAGAAGAAAAACTTAAATAACCATACAATAGGCAGCGGCCTTTAAAAACATTTTTTATGAATCAACAGACCATTAAGAGTACTGCCCAATTAACAGGTGTAGGTCTTCATACTGGACAAGCTGTTTCATTGGAATTTCATCCTGCAGAGGTGAACCATGGCATTAAATTTAGACGAGTAGATGTAGAGGAAATGCCTATTCTTAAAGCGGATGTGGGCTTAGTGGACTCCACAACTAGAGGAACTTGTTTGAAAAGTGGTGAAGTAGAAGTTCATACGGTGGAGCATTTATTATCTGCTTTGGTAGCTTGTGGTATTGACAATATTCTTATTGATGTCAATGGTCCAGAGATTCCAATTATGGATGGGTCTGCGAAGTTGTTTATTGAAGCTATTGAGCATGCAGGTATTGAGGAACAAGATGCGGAAGCGGATTACTTTGTAGTAGAAGAGCCTATTTTTTATAAAGACGATGATGGGGAGACTGAGCTGATCGCTTTGCCTTATGATGGTTTTCAGGTAACTACCATGATTGATTTTAACTCAAAGGTTTTAGGGACTCAGCATGCGCATTTGAATACCCTAGATGAATTTAAGTCGGAGATAGCGCCTTGCAGAACCTTTGTTTTTTTACATGAATTGGAGTCTCTTTTTGACATGGGACTTGTTCGTGGAGGAGATTTAGATAATGCGGTGGTTATCGTGGACCAAGTTATGAGTGCGGAAAAGTTAGCAGCTTTAGCTCAAAAAATTGGAAAGCCAGGTATTAAAATAGAAAGTGAAGGCGTTCTGAATACAACAGATTTGTATTTCAGTAATGAACCTGCAAGACATAAACTATTGGACGTAATAGGTGATTTGGCCTTAGTTGGGGCAAGAATCAAAGGAAAGATTATTACCACAAGACCCGGTCATACTTCTAATGTTCAATTTGCAAAGGTTTTGAAGAAAGCCTTTTTAATGCAGAAGAAATCAAGAAACATTCCAAAATACGATCCGACAGCAACTCCTGTTTATGATGTTAATCAGATTCAGGAATTATTGCCACATCGTTTTCCTTTTTTAATGATTGATAAAGTTATTGAGGTTTCGGAAAATCATGTGGTGGGTATCAAAAATGTAACCATGAATGAGCACTTGTTCCAAGGGCACTTCCCAGGGAATCCGATTTTCCCAGGTGTTTTGCAAGTAGAGGCTATGGCTCAGACAGGTGGTATTCTTGCGCTACTATTGCAGGAGGATCAAGAAGGTTGGGATACTTATTTCTTGAAGATCAACAATACTAAGTTTAAGAGTATGGTTAGGCCAGGTGATACCTTAGTGTTTAAGTTAGAACTAATGGCACCTATAAAACGCGGTATTGTTCAAATGTATGGAGCTGCTTATGTAGGTAATAAGTTGGTTTCTGAGGGTGAATTTACAGCTCAAATTGTGAAAAGAAAGTAAGTAGATATTAGAATTATTAAAGCATCTAATTTTCTATGAATTTAACAAATGTACATCCAGAAGCGAAGATAGGGGAACATGTTCATATTTCTCCTTTTGTGACTATTGAAAAAGATGTGGTCATCGGTGATCATACCTGGATTGGTCCTAATGCAAGTATTATGAATGGGGCTAGAATAGGTAAGCATTGTCAGATCCACCCTGGAGCGGTAGTTTCTGGTACTCCTCAAGATTTAAAATTTGAAGGGGAAGAGTCCTTGTTAGAGGTAGGTGATCATACTATTATTCGGGAGTTTTGTACTTTAAATAGAGGAACTAAAGCAAATGGAACCACTAAGATTGGTTCTCATTGTTTATTAATGGCTTATGTCCATATTGCACATGATTGTGAAATTGGAGATCATTGTGTTTTAGCCAATAATGCAACCCTAGCAGGGCATATTGAAGTAGGGGATTGGGTTACGATTGGGGGTATGACTGCCATACATCAATTTGTGAAGATTGGAGACCACGTAATGATAGGTGGTGGTTCCTTGGTTCGTAAGGATATTCCACCTTATATCAAAGCGGCGCGAGAGCCACTATCTTATGCTGGGGTAAACACTATCGGCCTAAAGCGAAGAGGGTTTTCTGCTGAGCAGATTCATCGCTTGCAAGATATTTACAGGCTTTTATTTGTTCATGGAAAGAATTATAATTCTGCCTTAGAATTGATTCGTGAAGAGGTAGAAAGTTCTGCAGAAAAAGAGAATATCATACAATTCTTGGAACAATCTGATAGGGGATTGTTGAAAGGGTTTTCCACGAGAAAATAAGTATATGCATATCAAAGTCCAACAGGTTGGTAAACGCTATCTGAGGAGCTGGATCTTTCGAGGAATTGATCTTGAGTTTCAAGGTGACTGCATTTATGGACTTACTGGGCACAACGGATCTGGCAAATCAACTTTACTACAAATACTGGCAGGGTTTTTAAGTCCATCAGAAGGTGAAATTATTTTTGAGCAGGCTGGAACATCCATTAAACGGGATGACATTCACCAGTATCTTTCCTTTAGTAGTCCTTATACTGCCTTAATAGAGGAATTGACTTTGGAGGAACATCTAAAGTTTCACCAAAAGCTAAGACCTTTTATAGATGGAATGGAAGTTGACGCGCTTATGGATTTGATGGAATTATCAGATGAGTGGGACAAAGAGGTTCGTTATTTTTCATCGGGTATGAAACAGAGGCTCAAGCTTGGCTTGAGTATTCTAAGTGATTCTTCTTTTATTCTATTAGATGAACCGGGAAGTAATTTGGATAGTCAAAGTATTCAATGGTATTTAAATTTGATACAGACCTACCGAAGAGGTCGATTGATGATTATAGCATCCAATACTGAAGAAGATTTGAGTTTATGTCAGGAGCGCATTTCTATTGAGACCTATAAAAAAGGGTAAGCTAACCAGCTTACCCTTTTTTGTTTATTCTACGAATTTATATCCGATTCCTCTTACCGATTTGAAGAATTTTGGTTCTTTTGGATTTTCTTCAAAGTATTTTCTAAAAGAGAGAATGAAATTGTCAATGGTGCGCGTAGATGGATATACATCATATCCCCAAACAAATTGTAAAATTTGTTGTCTGGAGACCACCTCGTTTTTACGTTCCACCAGTAATTTAAGTAACATAGCCTCTTTTTTCGTAAGAATCATATCACCCTGGTTACCCACTGCCTCGAATGTAGAGAAGTTTACTTTGTTATTTCCAAACTCGAAATATTCCATATCCATTTTAGGAGTTTTGGAAGATCTAGAGATTAGCTTTTTAACGCGTAGTTGGAGTTCTTCTAAATTAAAAGGCTTGGAGAGATAATCATCTGCACCTTTTTTGAGTCCTAATACTCGATCAGGAGGGGTATCTTTTGCTGTTAGGAAGATTATAGGAGTCTCAGTGTCTGTTAATCTGATTTGTTCACAAATTTGCAGCCCTGAAATTTCTGGCAACATGATATCAAGTATGATGAGATCAAAGTGCTGCTCATGAAAGTACTTCATGGCATCTTTCCCATTATCCGTAGTGACCACTTCGTAATCGTCTAACTCTAAATTGAGTTTGACTACTTTACGGATATTTTCTTCATCTTCGACTAGGAGGATCCTCATATCTTTTATTTAAAGGAGATTACAAATTCCGTTCCTTGCTTTTCGTTGTTTTGTATTTCTACATGAGCATTTAAAGCCGTTACGAATTCTTTCACAATATATAACCCTAAACCAGTGCCTTTAGTTTTACGGGTATCCTCGTTTCCTACTCGGTAAAATTTATTGAAGACTTTTGTTTTGTCGTTGTCGCTGATTCCAATACCATCATCTTTTATGGAAAGGGTAATGTTTTCCTCTTTTTTAAGGCAGACATCAATAGTGGGATGGGTGTTGTTATTGTATTTAATGCCGTTTTCTACCAGGTTTTTAAGTATGGCATAAATGCCTTCTTTATCTGTAGATATCATAAGATCTTCGTCAGGACCTGAATAATTGATGTGGGCATTTGGATGTTTAGTTTGGAGGGTATTCAGACCATGTTCAATAAGTAAATTGATTGGAATTTCTTCAAAATTGGGTTGGAAAGCTTGTTCTAGTCTAGCCGAAATTAATAAGTCATTGACTAAGTTTTCTAGTCGTATGGTTTCAGTTAAGGCGTCTTTTGAAAAATCTTTGACCTTTGCTTCAGGCAGTTCTCGCTTGATAAATGTTTGTAAAATCAGCTTGATGGAGGCTAAAGGAGACTTGAGCTCATGGGTAATGGATAGTAAGAAGTTTCTTTGTTGATTGGCTGCCTCTACTTCTCTATTAAAACTTTTATTGATTTGGTAGATACCAACCAACAGTAGTATGATGAACACGGCAGCCTCGCCGATAATCATGTATTTTTGTTTGGTATAATCCTCTTCTACTTGTTTGATTGCGGGTAATTGTTCAAGTTGTGCATCGGATAGATTTTGATTTTGTGCAACGGAGACAATTTTCAGTAATTCAATTTTAGCCAGTTTTGCATCATTATTTTTTACAATAAGGAGTAAGGTCCACCATGAGAGTGCTATGATGAGATAAAAAAATAGTCCAAAGGTGAGGACCTTAATTCTTCTAGAGCGTTTCGCTGGCATGATATTTTTTTTCAAAGATAGTTTGGTGTTTTTAAAGAATTGTAATCTTTTGATCTTATTTCTATCGTGTAACGGTAACATTACCTTAACATGCTAGCGTCTAATATACTTAAGTATTGTTTTGTAATTCTTTTTCTAAGCTTATTTAATGTTTCAATCACTATTTATGGGGTAATTTTATTGGGTAAGCAGCGTAATAAGTTAATATTTCGTTAACAATTTATGTGGATATAAGAATTATAAATTATATCTTAGGCAGGTAAACCTCGCTTCATTTTCGACTCCAAACTAATCATTACCATTACGAGGGAGTTGAGATCATGCGAAGTTTTAAAAACTTTTTTCATTATTTAAAATCTGAATTAGTATGAAAAAACTTTCACTAGTTTTGTCATTAGTACTATTCTCTATTGGAGCAATGACTGCTCAGCGTAATGTATCCGGTACGGTTACTGATGCTGGTGGTGAGGCTTTAATTGGAGCGAGTGTTCTTGTAAAAGGAACAACCACAGGTTCGATTACTGACGTTGACGGACGTTACTCAGTATCAGTTCCTGATGGTAGTACTGTTTTAGTTTTTAGCTACACTGGTTTTGAAACTCAAGAAGTAAGTCTTGGGGCTTCTAACACTGTTGATGTAATCCTTTCTGAAGGTCTTGCTTTAACAGAGGTAGTAGTTACAGGTCTTGGTATCCGTAAGGAGAAAAAGGCCTTGGGTTATGCGGTATCCACTATTGGATCTGCAGATTTAGAGTTACGTCCTGAAGCGGATGTAGCACGTACATTAAGAGGTAAGGTACCAGGTGTAAATATTACATCTACTTCAGGTCTTGCAGGATCAGGTACAAATATCATTATTCGTGGTTACTCTTCAATCACAGGTGATAACCAACCTCTATTCGTTGTTGATGGGGTTCCATTCAATTCATCGACTTCTACAGATCAATCTTTCGCAGCGGGTGGTGCAACAGCATCTTCTCGTTTCTTAGATTTAGATCCGAACAATATTGCAGAAGTTTCTATCCTTAAAGGTCTTTCAGCGACTGTACTTTATGGGGAAGCGGGACGTAACGGTGTTGTTTTGGTAACAACTAAAAACGGAATGTCTGCTGACATGAATAAAAAGTTTGAGGTTACTGTAGATCAGTCTTACTATGTATCTGAGATCGCATCTCTTCCAGACGATCAGGATAAATATGGTAATGGATGGCAGAACTTTGCTTCAGCAGCATTCTCTAACTGGGGAGCACCATTCGATCAGCCAAATAAAAATGGTTTGACAGATGGTACTATTAGACACCCTTATGATAGAGCTGCTCTGAATGATGTATTCCCAGAGTATGTTGGCGCTAGATATGACTATAAGGCATATGACAACTTACAAAACTTCTTTACAAATGGTGCTATTCAGAATACTTCTGTAGGTATCACTTCAAGAGTTGGAAAAGGAACATCAATTAATGCAAACTACGGTTATAATTCTGACCGTGCGTTCGTTGAGACCTCAAACTACAAGAAGCACAACCTAGGTTTGGGTGTTAATACTGAATTAGCTAACGGTATCAAGATGACTACATCTTTGAACTTTGTTAATTCTGATCGTAATGCTCCACCAGCATCTCCTATTTATTCATCTAATCCAATTTCTGGTGTATCGTTATTCTCTAACGTATTATATACACCTAGATCAGTTGGTCTATTTGAGTTAGAATATGAGAATCCTGTAGATAAGAGTTCAATCTTCTACAGAGGTGGTAACGATATTCAGCACCCACTATGGACATTGAGAAACTCGAATAACAACGAGAAAATCAATCGTTTCTTTGGTAATACTCAGCTTTCTTATGCAATTAACGACAACTTTATGTTGAACTACCGTATCGGTATTGATGCATATGAGCAAAAGTATGTATATCACGTAAACAAAGGTGGACGTCAAGTTCCAGATGGTTTCTTGAATACATCTAACCGTCGTAACACTATTGTAGATCAAAATGCAAACTTGAACTACGATTTCAATATCAATGATGATTTGAACTTGAGTGGGGTATTAGGGGTAAACCTTCGTAGAGATGTATTTGAGCGTGCTACTGTTAACAGTACACAGCAATTCGTATATGGATTGTTGACGCACAATAACTTCATCAACCACGTTGGTACTTCTTATTTCCAAGAAGAAAACACTATTGGAGCATACTTAACTGCTACTTTAGGATTCAGAAATTACTTGTACTTGAATGTTCAAGGACGTAATGACTGGACTTCAACATTGGAAGAAGCTAACAGATCTATTCTTTATCCTTCTGCTTCCCTTTCATTCATTGCTACTGAGGCAATTGATGGTTTGAGAAATAATAAGGTATTGAATTACTTGAAGCTACGTGGTGGCTACGGTACATCAGCTGGTTATCCTTCACCGTATAGAACAAGAAATACGTTGTCAACTGTGGCAAACGAATTTAACACTGCTTCTGGTTCGGTTATTAATTATAACTCAGTAAGTAATGTATTCGGTAACCCTGAGTTACGTCCAGAGATTCACGCAGAGCTTGAATTCGGTGTGGAAGCAAAAATGTTTGACAATAGAGTTGGAATCGACTTCTCTTGGTATGACAAGCAGTCTACTGATTTGATTATCGATCTTCCATTAGAATCTTCAACTGGTTATTTAGAGACTACTTTGAACACGGCAGCTGTATCTAATACAGGTATCGAGTTAGGGTTAAACTTTGTACCAGTAAGAACAGATGATCTTCTTTGGACAGTGGGTATTAACTACACTGCTAACGAGAATATCGTTGAAAGTCTTGCAGAGGGTGTTGAACAAGCTCCAATTGCTGGTTTCTCATTCTTAGGTAACTATGCTATTCCAGGAGAGCCTTACGGTGTTCTTTGGGGTGCACAGATTGCAAGAAACGATGCTGGTGTTCCAATCCTTAATGGATCTGGTACTTACCAATATGCTCAAGATGGAATCATTGGTGATCCAAATGCTGATTACAGATTGAATGGATTTACATCCGTTTCTTGGAAAGGATTATCTTTCCGTGCTCAGATTGATTACACTAAAGGTGGTCAGATGTGGGCTTCAACTCCTTCAACTCTTATGGGTCGTGGAATCTTGGAAGAAACTGGATTTGACCGTTTTGTACCTGTAGTTGTTGACGGTGTTGATGCGGATGGCAATCCTAACACTATCCAGATTACTGCTAACAGACACCACTGGGAAAACATGGGTGTATTCTATGATGAGAACAGAATCTTCGATGCAACGGTTATCCGTCTTCGTGAGGTTTCATTATCATACGCTCTTCCATCTAAGTGGTTGGAGAACACTCCTTTCGGATCTGCTTCTGTAACATTTGCTGGACAGAACCTTTGGTTCAAGTCACCTAACGTGCCTGTGTCTGCAAACTTCGATCCAGAAGTATCATCTTTAGGTGTGGGTAATGGTCAAGGATTTGATTATGTTACTGGTCCTACAAGTAAAATGTACGGTGGTAGCGTAAGATTCACATTCTAAAATGTCAAATAGATAATAATATGAAGTCAATAATAAAATGTTTGGGTCTTTGTTCTATTCTGGCATTCACAGGTTGTCTTGACCTTGAATTACAGAACGATCCGAACCAAGTAACAGAGGAAAACGCTTCGTTGGATCTATATTTCAATAGTATCCAGATTTCCTATAAAAACTTTACTCACCAGGCTTCTGATCAGACAATGCCTGCTGTTCGTCAAAGAGCAATGACTGGTGGTAATATTTACGAAAGTGCATGGACTCCTAACGGATATAACTTCCTTTGGAGAACAGCATATGCAGAAATGTTGCAAGATGCAAATGCGGTAATCGCTATTTCTGATGAGCAAGGTTTCCCTTATCACGGTGGTGCTGCCAAAGTAATGAAAGCTAGTGTTTTAATGACTCTAGTAGACTTATTTGGTGATGTACCTTATACTGATGCATTCCAAGGATTAGGTAATAATAATCCTGGACCAGATTCTGGTGAGTCAGTTTATGGTGTTGCATTTGATCTACTTACTGAGGCAGTAGCTGATTTAGGTGAGGTTGGTGCAGCTCCTGCAAATGATTTGTACTACGGATCTTCAGCTGGTTGGTTGAAAGCAGCTAATTCCCTATTACTTAAGTATTACATCAATACGCGTTTAGTAAATGCTTCTGCATCAACTTCGGGTATTAATGCTTTAATAGCAGGTGGTAACTTAATTACAGGATCAGGTGATGATTTTGAATTCACATACGGTACTAACCGTGCGAATCCAGATTCAAGACACCCATACTATGCTGCACAATACGAGACTGGTAATGGACCTTATATGTCTAACTACCTAATGTGGTCTATGTATTTGGAGCAAGATGTAGTTGATCCACGTATCAGATACTACTTCTACCGTCAAGATGGTAATGTGCTTGATGAAGATCAGTTTACACTAGACTGTGTAGCTGCTCCATTCCCTCAGCACTATCCTGTATGGATGCCTTTCTGTACTGCGTCTGATGATGGATATTGGGGTCGTGACCACGGTGACAACTCTGGTATTCCACCTGATGGCTTTAAGCGTACAGTATATGGATTATATCCAGCTGGTGGTAAGTTTGATGATGATTCATTTGCAAGTACCAAGAATGGTGGAACTGATGGTGCCGGTGGTGCTGGTGTAACACCTATCATGTTAGGTTCTTATGTTGATTTTATGCTTGCTGAAGCAGCATTAACATTAGGAACTACTGGTGATGCAAGAGATTATTTAGAGTCTGCAATCACGAAATCAATTGCTAAAGTAACTGGTTTCGGTGCTGCTGATCCTGCTTTTGCGCCTACTCAAGCTGATATTGATGCTTATGTAGCGAATGCAATGGGTAGATATGATGCAGCTGGAGATGATGAAGCTCGTCTTGAAGTAATCATTAGAGAATATTGGGTAGCTTCTTACTGTTCAGGTATGGAAATGTACAATGCGTATAGAAGAACCGGTTATCCGTCAGGAATGCAACCAACAAGAGAGGCAATCTCTGGAGATTTCCCTCGTGTAATGGTTTATCCTGAATCATTTGTAAACCTTAGTTCAAATGGTGCTCAGCATCCGATTACTACTCAGGTATTCTGGGATAATAATCCTGCTGGATTCATTAACTAATTAAAAAGGGATTAATACAATGAAGAATATATTAAAATCTTTTGGGGCTCTTCTTTTGATATTCTTGGTTTCTTGTAACCAAACAGAAGATTACCCATTCGAGACCTTTGAGAACATGGAAAAAGGTGCTTTTGCGAGACTATTGTCTCCAGCAAGAGCGGACATGTTTTTCGTTCTCACAGATGGTCCAAGTTCTCAATTTGAGATCTCTGTAGAGTTTTACGACGAAAATAATGGAAGTAATGTAACTGATTATGATTGGGTAGTGCGTTATGAGGATTTTACAGATCCAGATAACAGTACTGCAGATGCGCCATTTGCATCTATACCTTCTTCTGCATTCAATACAAGTGCAGATGGGTTGCCTGGGGCAACTTGGTCAGTCAGTCTAGGAGATGCAGCGGCTGCTGTAGGAAAGACTCTAGATCAGTTAAATGGTGGTAGCCGTTTCGTTTTTAACGCTACATTAAAAACAAATGCAGGACAAGAGTTTACGGCTGCAAATACTGGATCTAACATTCAGTCTTCTGCACCATTCTCTGGTTTCTTCTTCTTTAATGCATCATTAGTATGTGAGTCTAGCTTAGCTGGTACATATACTTATGTGTCAACTGACTTATGTGCAGGTGATGGATCTGGTGGTTGTTCTTCTTATGCAGGAACACTTACTGGTGAAGTAACTTGGACGGAGTTAGCTGGTGCTACAGGTGCTTATACAACTTCAGCAGGGTCTTTCGGATTCTATCCTGAATTAGGATACGATGAGGTTAACTCTGATGATGGTGGTAACTCTACTGGAACAATTAACGATGCATGTAACTTCATGTCATCAACAATTGTTGATCAGTATGGTGATCCATTCACATATGTGATTGAAGGAGTTAGTGGAGCAGACCTTACACTTTCTTGGTCTAACACTTGGGGTGATGCTGCAACAGTAGTAGTCACTAGAACAGATGGTACCGATTGGCCTCCACTTCAGTAATCTGAAGTAAGGTTAATAGATAAAAAAAGGGCTCTGGTTTTCCAGAGCCCTTTTCTATTTCGACCAAAGTTGATTGTAATCAGACGAACATATGATGTTAAACATATCCATTTAAGTGATTTATTTGTTAATTTATAGGAAGACTTCATTACATGGCATCATCTATACAACTCTTCGAACATTTCTTAAGGTATGAGCGCAGAAACTCAGATCTAACTGTACGGGCTTATCTGACAGATATAGCTCAATTTGATAGTTATGTTGCTGATCAATATGAGGTCACGGATTGGAATCAAGTAATGACTCCTATGGTCCGATCATGGCTCGTTACATTAATGCGTGCTGATTTAAAGAATCGGAGTGTAAATAGGAAGATTTCAAGTTTGAAAACATTTTATAAGTTTCTCTTGCGAGAGGAGGTAGTCGATCACAATCCAATTGCAGAGATTGGCTTATTAAAAACAAGTAAACGTTTACCTGAATTTGCTCAAGCTAGTCAGTTAGAAGATCTATCCGATAAGGAGTTGTTTTCAGATGATTTTCCTGGTAAACGTGATCGAGCCATTATATATAGTCTATATGCTTTAGGTATACGGAGAGGCGAGTTGATTAATTTAAAGATTAAGGACTTCGATAGTAGTAGGGGAGTCATGCGTATTCAAGGAAAGGGGAATAAAGAACGATTTGTCCCGTTATTACCATTACTTAAAGAAATTTTATCGGAGTACCTGAGTGCTTACAATAGTGAATTTGGGTATTCTAAGGATTCTCCATTTTTTATTTTAGATAACGGTCTTTCTATTTATGAAAAATTTGTTTATAATGTGAGTGTCAAGTATTTATCTGAAGTGAGTACGATTCAATCGAAGGGGCCACACACCTGGAGGCATTCTTTTGCAACTCATTTATCGAATGAAGGTGCAGATATAAATGCTTTGAAAGGATTATTGGGACACGCATCCCTGGCTGCTACTCAGGTGTATACGCACAATTCAATAGAACAATTAAAACAAGTATATAAACAATCTCATCCTAGGTCTCAGGAAAAGAAGCACTAGGAGCTTGTTTATCCCATAGTTACCAAATTTATTATTTAACCCACAAAATAGAAGAAATTATGGTTATTAGAACTGAAGCTGTTCAATTCAAAGCAGATCAAAAACTTTTAAGTTTCATCGAGAAAAAGTTTCAGAAACTGAATTTGTTCTTTGATAAGATTACAACGGTAAACGTCTTTTTAAAATTAGAAAATTCTGGACAGGTTAAAGACAAGGTAGTCGAAGCTGTCGTTAATGTACCCGGAGAAACTATATTCGTCAAAGATAGTAGTAAAACCTTTGAAGAATCTATTGAAAAAGTTGGCGCATCCCTGAAGCGTCAATTAGTCAAATACAAAGAGAAGAAACGCGCATAGAGAAAAAAGAAAGGTCCGAGATTCGGGCCTTTTTTTTTTGCCGTTATTGATTTTCAATAAGATGTAAAATACGCGGTCAAATTAACTGCCAAAAAAGTTTTGCAGCCGTCTATTTTTTTTTTGAAGAAGTTTTTTTTTCTCAAATATGGTTATATATTTGCATCGCCTTACAAAGGGAGGCGTTTTACATATAATTTATAAGCCGATATAGCTCAGCTGGCTAGAGCAGCTGATTTGTAATCAGCAGGTCGGGGGTTCGAGTCCCTCTATCGGCTCAAAGCTTTCTTTGGAAAGTTTTATGGAGGGGGTGCGCCGGAGTGGGAGAGCCGGGCCGGACTGTAAATCCGGTGACTCAGTCTGAATAGGTTCGAATCCTATCACCCCCACAATAATCACAAGTCCTGAAGGGCACAGTATAAGTAAGTTGTGGTTTTCTAAGGCTTGCTTGTTGTTTTTTCTTGAAGTGACTTAAAGTTATAAGCGGGCGTAGCTCAGTTGGTAGAGCATCAGCCTTCCAAGCTGAGGGTCGTGGGTTCGAGTCTCATCGCCCGCTCACTTTTATCACTTTAGATTAACAGCCAATGTAGCTCAGGGGTAGAGCACTTCCATGGTAAGGAAGGGGTCGGGGGTTCAAATCCCTTCATTGGCTCTGATGCAGTTGCGTCAGGGTTATTTGTGGTTATTGACTAGCGAAATTATTTCTTCTATTGCCTAAAAAAATAACGAAATGGCTAAGGAAACATTTGACAGAAGTAAGCCGCACGTGAATATTGGTACTATCGGTCACGTGGATCACGGAAAAACTACGCTGACAGCAGCGATCACTTATGTTCTTTCTAAGGATGGTCTAGCAGAGAATAAGGGTTACGACTCTATTGATGCAGCACCAGAGGAAAAAGAACGTGGTATTACAATTAATACTGCCCACGTTGAGTACCAAACTCAAAACAGACACTACGCACACGTAGATTGTCCTGGTCACGCCGATTATGTGAAAAACATGGTTACGGGTGCGGCTCAGATGGATGGAGCTATTCTAGTAGTAGCTGCAACAGATGGTCCTATGCCTCAGACTCGTGAGCACATTCTTTTGGCTCGTCAGGTTGGTGTACCTAAGATTGTAGTATTCATGAACAAGGTTGACCTTGTTGATGATGAGGAAATGCTTGAACTAGTTGAAATGGAAGTTCGTGAACTTCTTGATCAATATGAGTTCGATGGTGACAATGCTTCAATTATTCAAGGTTCTGCTCTTAAAGCACTTGAAGATGATGCATCAGGCGTTTCAGCTATTCAGGAGCTTATGGCTGCTGTAGATGCTGATATTCCAGAGCCAGAGCGTTTAATTGATATGGATTTCTTGATGCCAGTTGAGGATGTATTCTCTATTACTGGTCGTGGTACAGTTGCAACTGGTCGTATCGAGCGTGGTGTGATCAATGTAGGTGACCCAATGGAAATCGTAGGTATGATGAAAGATGGTGAGAAGCCACTTCAGTCTACATGTACAGGGGTAGAGATGTTCCGTAAGTTACTAGATAGAGGTGAAGCTGGTGATAACGCTGGTATCCTTCTTCGTGGTATCGACAAAGCTGATATCAAGCGTGGAATGGTATTATGTAAGCCTGGTTCAGTAAAGCCACACAAGAGATTCAAGTGTGAGATTTACTGTCTATCAAAAGATGAAGGTGGACGTCACACTCCATTCTTTAATGGATACCGTCCTCAGTTCTACTTCAGAACAACTGACGTAACTGGTGATGTTAAGTTACCAGAAGGAGTTGAAATGGTAATGCCTGGTGATAATGTAACACTAGAGGTTTCATTGATCAACGCAGTAGCTATGGATAAAGGTCTTCGTTTCGCGATTCGTGAAGGTGGACGTACTGTAGGTGCAGGTCAGGTAACTGAAATTCTTGAGTAAACAATCCGCAAGGATTTGAGATAATAAAGTAAGCAGCCTTCGGGCTGCTTATTTTTTCTTTGTATTGGAAATGTTCGTGTTTTTTTTTATTTTTGCACGCGCATTAAATTATTGCGGGCGTAGCTCAGTTGGTAGAGCAGTGGTCTCCAAAACCAAAGGTCGCGAGTTCGAATCTTGCCGCCCGCGCAAACGAATGCCCTGTTTATCAGGATAAAAACTTATAAAATGAGTGTATTTCAAAGATTTGTAGCATATAGTAAGGAGAGTTATAATGAGTTGATCTACAAGGTAACTTGGCCTAAGTTCGACGCTTTGATGCGTAACACAGTTGTGGTATGTATCGCTTCTATTATTCTTACACTAATAGTGTTTGGTTTGGATGCTGCATTCAAGTATTTATTGAATATGCTATATAATGCATAAACCATAACCCTAGGAAAGCTAATTGCATATGGCAGAATCTAAAACTAAATGGTACTCTTTACGAGTAATCAGTGGAAAAGAGAAAAAGATCAAAGAAAGAATTGATCTGGAAATCGATCGCTCCAATTGGAGGTCGTTTTTGCCGTCTGTGATTGTTCCAACGGAGAAAGTTTATAAAATCAGAAATGGTAAGAAGGTTATTTCTGAAAAGAATATTCTTCCAGGATACATTCTGGTAGAAGCTGATAAATCCAAATTGTCAGGTGAAGTCATATCTACAATAGTTAATATCCCCAATGTCATCCACTTTTTGGGTAACAATCATCCATTACCTATGCAAGAAAAGGAAGCTTTTCGTCTATTAGGTAAGATGGATGAAACACAAGAAGCGGGTGAGAAGTTGATCGAGCCTTTTATTGTTGGAGAATCTGTAAAGATTATAGATGGTCCATTCAATGAATTTATAGGTGATATTCAAGAGGTAAACGAAGAGCGTAAGAAGTTGAAGGTGATTGTGAAGATCTTCGGAAGAGGTACAGAGGTTGAGTTGAATTTCATGCAGGTAGAGAAACAGCAGTAGGCTAATATTTTATTATTATAAAAGACCCGAATGATGGGGATGTCGAGTTAGACATTGTTTCCCCCCTGTGTTCCATGGTCTATTTTTTAAATCATTTTTACAATGGCAAAAGAGATTGAAGGTTTTGTAAAACTGCAAGTAAGAGGTGGTACAGCGAATCCTGCTCCTCCAGTAGGTCCGGCATTAGGTGCTAAGGGTCTAAACATTATGGAGTTCTGTAAGCGTTTTAACGCTGCAACTCAGGAGATGCAAGGAAAAGTAGTTCCAGTTGTAATTACAGTTTACAAAGACAAGTCTTTCGACTTTATTATCAAGACTCCACCAGCTGCAGTTCAGCTAATGGAGGCTGCCAAGTTGAAGAAAGGATCTTCAGTTCCAAACCGTGATAAGGTAGGGACAGTGACTTGGGATCAGGTACGCGCCATTGCCGAAAACAAGATGCCAGACTTGAACGCATTTAAGATTGAGTCTGCAATGAAGATGGTTGCTGGTACAGCTCGTTCTATGGGATTGACTGTTACTGGTGATGCTCCTTGGGAAGCATAAGAATTAAGAACTCAGAGAGTTACTTACATATTTGATATCTAAACGTAGATATCAAGCTTGAAGGGAGTTTTGTTTTTTTGGCAAAACGCTAATTACCTCACATTTTAATTTTTAAAAATGGCAAAGATTTCTAAAAAGCGTAAAGTAGCAGAAGCTAAAGTTGATAGCGAAGCACTTTACTCGTTGAATGATGCGATGGCCTTGATTAAAGAAGTAAACACGGCTAAGTTTGACGCATCTGTTGACGTACACGTTCGTTTAGGAGTGGATCCAAGAAAAGCTGATCAGGCAATTCGTGGAACAGTAACACTTCCTAATGGAACTGGTAAAACTAAAAGAGTTCTTGTATTCTGTACTCCTGACAAAGAGCAGGAAGCAAAAGATGCTGGTGCGGATTTTGTAGGTATGGATGAGCTAATCACTAAGATTCAAGGTGGTTGGTTGGACTTTGATGTTTGTGTGGCTATGCCTCAGGTTATGGCAAAAGTGGGTCGTGTGGCTCGTGTACTTGGACCTCGTGGTCTAATGCCTAACCCGAAGACTGGTACAGTTACCATGAACATTTCACAAGCAGTAACTGAAGTAAAGGGAGGTAAAATTGCTTTCCGTGTTGATAAATATGGTATCATTCACTCGTCTATAGGCCGAGTATCTTTCGAAGCTGACAAGCTTGCTGAAAACGCAAATGAATTGTTAAGCACTATAGTAAAGATGAAGCCTTCAACAGCGAAAGGTACTTATATGAAGTCCATTACAGTGGCTAGTACAATGAGCCCAGGAGTAAAGGTGGATACTAAATCTATTCGTTAATTTACCTGATTAGGTCTAAATTATTAGAAATGACTAGAGCAGAAAAAACCGCTGTAATCGAGGAATTAAAAACAAAGTTTGAGTCGTCTCCATTCTTTTATGTAGCTGACTCCTCCTCTTTACCGGTAGAACAAATAAATAAACTTCGTGGCCTTTTCTTTGAGAAAGGTATCGAAATGCGTGTGGTTAAGAACACACTAGTAAAAAAGGCATTAGAATCTTTTGGAGAAGAAAAGAACTATGAGCCTTTATTAAATACTTTAGTAGGTCCTACGTCAATCATCTTTACGGATGTGGCTAATGCTCCTGCAAAAGTTATTCAAGATTTCCGTGGTGATAACGAGAAACCAGAGTTGAAATCGGCTTATATAGATACAGCTGTATTTCTAGGAGATGATCAACTTGAGGCATTATCTAAACTGAAATCGAAAGAAGAATTGCTTGGAGAAGTTATTACATTACTTCAATCACCAATGCAAAATCTTCTTGGCGGCTTGAAGTCTGGTGGCAATAAGCTATCTGGACTTGTAAAAGCGCTAGAGGAGCGTGGGTAATATACTTCCCTTGTTCTTCAAATAATTA
>CAJXMP010000029.1 GCA_913056515.1 uncultured Lewinella sp. | reverse complement strand
TGTATTTTATTCGAATTGGGGTTGATGACATATTTACCCCAATTTGAATTATAGGTATGAATATTTGAGGTGTTCCCTTCTTCGGTTGTTACCACCTGTCCATTATTTACCCATTCAAATATTCCACCGTAAAGGTTGTACACCTTATCGTAGCCCATCTTCTGCATTGCTGCACCATATTTTTCACTCCTATACCCTACTGAGCAATAAACAACCACTGTTTTTTCCTTTTCATACTGTTCAACGTCGGCAGCATTAAATGTTGGGCCTACAAATATTGCGCCAGGGATATGAGAAACATCATACTCCTCTCTTGCCCTAGTATCCAAAATAATTAAGTCTTGCAAAGCCATTGTTTGTAAAGAGTCGACTGATACAAAAGGTACTTTTTCCCTTAATAGGAAATGAAGTTTTTTATTAAAACTATCATCGGAAACCCTTGGCCATTTGGATTTATTCTGGGCCAGGGAACAACCTGTAATCACAACACTAAAGAACAAGGTCAAAATTCGTATTCCTAATTTCATAAGCCTTATTATAATTGCTCTGGACCATCACCACACCAATCGTTGATCCAAAAGCCATCCACACACAAAGGAGCCAACTCTGACTCTACAAATGGACGAACCGCATGCACAACTTCCTCTGGATACAATAGGTGAATATTGGGTCCAGCGTCTAAACTAAAATAAACTGGGTGTTTTGTATCAGCCCTAAACGCTCGTATACGTTTTATCATCTCTATTGAACCAGGTTCTACCAATAGATAAGATGGGTTTGACGCCATCATCAATGCATGTAAAGTAAGCGCTTCATCTTCTGCTATTTTACCAAAGTGCTCTACATCTCCCTTTTTCATGGAGACACAAAGATCCTCCAGTCTTTTGTTGGCTTGTTGATACCTTACTGCTGCAAAAGGATTTCCCTCCATTAATTGGTGTCCTGCTGTAGAAGAAACTGATTTTTCCGCTCGACTTACAATTAGTATATCGTCATGAAAGGTATTAAAAACAGGGTGCACCATGGTATCATATGCAATTGCAAACTCGTCTGAGCTGCCTTCTACTGATCCACTTTGACCCCAAACAGACCACTTGGAATACACAGACCTAGACGCTGACCCAGACCCCAAACGGGCTAAATAAGACGCTTTTTGATCAAAAGCCTTGTCGTCAGATAGCGTTCCAAATAATTCATCTTCTACAGAGCACAAACAAAGAGCTAAAGCAGACATAGCTGATGCCGACGACGCAATTCCAGCCGAATGTGGAAAAGAGTTTTCAGACTCTATGGTCCATTTAACCTGTTTAAGAAAAGGGTATATAGGTAATAATTGTTCGAAAAACTTTGAAATTTTTCCCTCAAAAGACTCCATGCGTTCCCCGTGGAACATAAAGTCTATTTCAAACAAACGCTCAAAGTCTGTGCGCGCTTCATAACTCACTCGAGTAATAGTATGTGCGTTATTCAAAGTCATGCTAATAGATGGGTTCCTTGGCAACTGAATGCCGTGCTTGCCCCAATACTTTACAATAGCCAAGTTAGAGGGTGACTTCCAAGTAACCTGTCCCTTGGACAATTTGGCAGACTCTACTAGTAATTTAGGATTTGAATAATCGATCATACCGCTTTTTTCCACAATTTAAGGATTGGTGTTTGGCTTACCTACTCTTAACAACATAAAAAAAGGGTTGTTATTAAAACAACCCTTTTTTTGAAAACATTACTGCTTAAAATTACTCTCCTCCCTCCGCACGACGAGCGCGTTGCATAGGGTTTTCACCTCCACCCCAACGCTGTCTGCCTTTATAAAGGTCAAATCTTGACATTTGGTGTTTTGGTGGGAAATAATTATTACTTGTATCAACATCAGCTGTTTCTAAATAAGGATCTAAAGCTATAGAAGCCACTTCGCGATCAAAGGTGAACACCTTAGATACAGTAGCTTGATCTTTTAGCCATATCTCAGCAGGTATACGAACCAACTCTTTGTCACCGTCTGTAAACTCAAACTCTACAATCACTGGCATTGGTATTCCACCCTTGTTCTCAAACGTTAACTCATAGAAATTATATCCTGCATCAAGCAACTCTTTTTCACCATCAGATAAAGAATTATAATATTTATTATATTCATCTATATCTAACCTATTGTAGTCAAGTGGATCATAGGTGGTATAAAAGTCCACCAAGCCTTTATCCTCTTCAGCATACATAGCCTCCTCTTGCTCCGCGTATCTAATATCCGATATATTCTTCGGCGCCTGTTCTCTTTCCGTCTTTTTAGCAGGGTTTTCCACCTCTGGATTCTTTGTATCAATAGCATACCACTTCACATCAGCTAATGCCAAATCCACGTGGTCGTTAGTATAGAACCAAGACCTCCAGAACCAATCTAGATCTACTCCAGATGCATCTTCCATAGTACGGAAAAAATCCGCAGGAGATGGATGCTTCATCATCCAACGATTAGAATATGTTTTAAACGCAAAATCAAATAACTCTCGTCCCATTACAGTCTCTCGAAGAATATTTAATGCAGTAGCTGGCTTAGAATATGCATTATTACCAAACTGGAATATACTTTCAGAGTTTGTCATAATTGGAGATATCCTAGACTTATCCCCTCCCATATAGTTTGTGATCTTGTATGCTGGTCCGCTTCTTGAAGGATATCCACGTTCAAATTGTTGTTCTGTCAAGTACTGAAGAAACGAATTCAAACCCTCATCCATCCATGTCCATTGACGCTCATCTGAATTCACTATCATAGGAAAATAGTTATGCCCAACCTCGTGAATGATTACACCGATCATACCGTATTTCGTGCGTTCACTGTACGTACCGTCTTCGTTTGGTCGACCAAAATTGAAACATATCATTGGATACTCCATACCAATTGATGCAGCATGTATAGACCAAGCAACAGGATACGGATAATCAAAAGTGAAATGCGAATACCACTTCAAAGTATGTGCGACAACTTTAGTAGAATACTGCTCCCATAGAGGATTACCCTCTTTTGGATACATACTCATTGCCATTACAACAGAACCATCAGACTGCTTCACAGCCATAGCATCCCAGATAAACTTCCTGGAAGAAGCAAAAGCAAAATCACGAACGTTTTTCGCACTAAACTTCCAGGTTTTCTCTTTTGATGCTTTCTCCTGCTCATTTTTACGTGCCTCTTCCTCTGTTACTATAATAACAGGCTCATCAAAAGCCTTTTTAGCCTCCTCATAGCGTTTTCTCTCCTGGTTTGTAAGAACATCTGACATGTTCTGTAATTCACCCGTAGCGGCTACGTAATGATCCGCAGGAACTGTAATCTCAACATCGTAATCACCGAAAACAAGTGCAAACTCACCTCTACCTAAAAACTGCTTATTTTGCCAGCCTTCATTATCAGTGTAAGTAGCCATCCTAGGAAAGAATTGCGCAATTGTATATAAGTAATTATCATCTTCACTAAAGTATTCATAGCCAGAACGCCCGCCAATAGCCATTCTATCGTTGATATTATACCACCACTTAATGGAAAAGCTAACTTTCTCACCTGGTTTTAATGGGCTATTTAAATCCAAGCGCAGCATAGTTTTATTGACTGTATAATCCATAGGCTTGCCCTTCGAATCTTTTACATAGTCAAGTTTAAAACCACCATCAAACTCTGGACCCATCATCCTTTGGATTTGACCTGCTGATGAACGCTCAGAAATAGAACTGGATTGAATTTTATAGGTATCACTATCTTTCGCACGCATATTCTGATCTAATTGCACCCAAAGATATTCAAGAACATCTGGAGAATTGTTAGTATATGTTACAGTTTCTTCACCATAAATCCTTTGTGTGGCGTCATCTAGCCTAACTTTTATCTTATAATCAGCTTTTTGCTGCCAATAATCGTGCCCAGGCGCACCAGAGGCTGTTCGATATGCATTAGGTGTAGGCAAAACATCATACATTTGCCTAAATCTATTGTCATTCGTGTTTGTTTCTCTTTGTGCAAAAGAAACTACACACAACAATAAACCAATCACCATAACGGAGATTTGCTTCATACTTGAGAGTTTTTTAATGTTCCACGTGGAACATGAGACAAAAATTTAAATTTTATAATCTATACACACCTTCTAGGTTGTGTTTTAAAATTAGCGTTTTATACGAACTAGCCTTACTGTTTTCTTTGGTTTTTTTGTCAAATTCTGCCAAAACCTCTGTTCCAACAAAATCATTCTTTGCCATTACGAGTAACGCTCTCTTGGACTGATTTAAAGGCCTTGAAAGATAACCCCCACCCTTATCTACAACAATATCAATAAATAGTTGCTCCATATCATCTAATATTGACACATTGTTAATGCTGTTTGAGGAAATTTCCTCAAACCCAGTAAAATCGGACCGATCTAAGCAAAAACAAAGATTTAACGCATCAACAACAGTTTCTTCAGTGTAATTAAGCTCTACATCAATTTCTTTTGAAGAGGAGTTAGTAAAGAATCCAATAGAACAAAAACCATAAGGTATAGAGATTCTCCTGTAGTTTGAGATAGAATCACCATTATTACCCAAAAGTAAACCACGAATAAGACACCACGCTATTTTATTCCGAAAAATAGCATCGCCATTGTATGCAGAGCTAGACCTAAGAAAATTATAGAGTTCTCTCCGATCAAAGGGTTTTCCACAAGCATCATTACAAGCAACAGCTACCCCAGCTATAATCGAAGGAAACAAATCAAAAAAATTCAAATATTTAAACAGTATATTTGTTTTGATTTCAACCTTACTCTCTTGAACGCCTATTTCTGTAAACCGATTAACCAAATTGTTGAGTAATAAAACCTCTTCAGTGTGTTGAGCAGCCTCTTTATTCTTTATTGTCAAACTATTTGCGGATGAATTGGGCAGTTTGTTGAGCAACACCTCTACACCAAGCCCTTCAACTGCATAAACAACACTAGAAACACCTAATCCTAAACCAACAACAGGCAATGGAGCATGATATTTTATACCGGACATACTGAGTTTTACTATGAAACTCAAAAATATGAAATGACTAGGACATTCTATCTAAAAGCGCTAAATAATGGTCCTCTTTACCGCGCATTATAACCTTTTCCTCAGAAGTCTTGTCGGGGTAACCTATAAGGTGCAACAAGCCATGAACCAATACACGAGACAACTCACTAGTAAACTCAACAGACAGCTGACTGGCATTATCCAACACCCGATCAATACTTATATAAATCTCCCCCTCTATGTTGCTGTCTTGGGGGTCCCCTAATTCGAAAGTAATAATATCTGTCAAGGTATCGTGGTCAAGGTAGTCCACATTTATCTGGTGTAAATAATGATCCGAACAAAGTATATAGGATAGAGAAGAAATTTCCTTGTTCTCATCAGAGGCAACCTGTATTAACCAATCCTTTTGAAGGGCCAATTGCTCTACATCAAAATCAACATCAGCCAAATCAAGGGTTATTTTTTCTTGATTAGCACTATCCGAAACTACTGGAAAATCCAAAAGAGAAAACTTTAAATAGAATCAATATCAAACTCTAACTCAACTGTACTGCCGTTGTTCTTAAAACTACAGCCATCAGCTAGGGCTCTCATAATATATACCCCTCTACCTCCACAAGATAACAGGTTTTCTTCCTGTGTTGGGTCAGGAATGTCTTCTACATCAAACCCCGCTCCTTCATCACTAATTTTAAAGTAAAGTCTGCTAGCATTACCCACAAACTCAACATCAACTAATTTAGAAGCATCAAATTTATTACCATGACGAACAGCGTTGGTAATTGCTTCGGTTAGCGATATAAGAATCTCTCCAAACTTCTCTTGATTTAAATTATAGGGCTTTATAAGATCTTTCAGATCATTTTCTATGGAAGAGAAAGAATCTTGAGTGGATTCTAACTGAAAGTTACCCACACTACCCGAATTATAAGGAGACTTTGAGCCCTCTAAAGACATGTAGAACAAATTAAAGAAATTAAGTAGACATAAGACTCTTGCAATTTGTGACTTTTTTAGGACTTTGTCAAGTCAATCCATGCAATTACTCTTGTGGGGTACTCCCCTTTTCCTTAACGTATTCGTCCGTCAATATTCTATAAAAAGGCTTTAAGTTTGGAGCACTGGATTTATACAAGTTCAATGAGTTTTCTCTTGCTTTTAGATATTCTTCCAAGGCAGGAGGAATACGTTTTTCTATTTGTTGAGCGGCCTGTGACTTTCTTTGTTCGTCATATTCTTGTTCGCGCTCAGCTTTCTCATGCTCCAATAATCTGTTTAGAATATCTTGTTGCCTTTTCATCATTTGATTGGTAAGCTGCTTGTTGACCAATTGTTTCTCTTGTTCATTCATTTGGTCAATAATTTCCTGTAGTTCGGGACTAGGCTTCCCTTGTTCTGCAAGCTTTTTACGCTTTGCTTCTAGTGCCTTTCTTAAAGCTGCTTGCCGTGCAGCCATCTCTGCAAAGTCTTTAGCATTCAAGGACTCACCTTTTCCTTGTTTGTCCTGACCTTGTTTCATCTCTTTATTTAAGCCCTCTTGACCCTCTGAAATTTTATCAGATGGCTTAGGGCCTTGTCCCCCTGGGTTGTCACACATTTGAGCACCAGGCATCATGGAGCTCATGTCTTTTTGCATTTGATTCATAACCTCACTCAACATAACAGCCAAGTCGTTTAGGTTTTTCATCACAGTCTGCTGGCTAACCGAGGCCTCGGACACCTTTCTTTCTTCCAACAAATCAATTGAGCCCTCTATGTTGGTGTTGATTAACCCTATTTTTTCTACAATAAAAGTCTCTATCTGGAACAAACGTTTACTTAATTCAAATAAACTATCTTCAACCATTTCAAAATCACTTTCTAGCTTAAATTGATCCTGAACCAACTCGACATACTTAGGAGTGTTGATGGTTGTTTCTTGGAATAGGTCCATAATATCCTCTTGCTGGAAAGAGAGTCCTACAATATTCTCTAGCAACTGACGTAAGGCGTCCATATCTTCTGACATCTGCTCCATTTGCTGGGATTGCATACTCATTGACATAGACTGAGCCTTTTCTTTCATTTTATCTGCGGCTTGTTTCTGTTTCTTAGAAGCAGCATCATTCTTCTGTTGGCTCAAGTCTTGTTGACTTTTTTGCATATCGTCTTTAATGGACTCATTGTCTTCAGACAAATCATCCATATCCATGGGTTTTTCTAATTCTTCGTTTTGCTTTTGGATATTTTCCAATTCTTTTTCTAGTTCCTCAAAAGCTTCCTGTATAGCCTCTTGCTCTGCTTGTAACTCTTCATTAGACATAGATTCCTCTGCACTCTTTTCTGAAAGGGCTTCTTCTTGCTCTGCAAGCTCTTCCAGCTTGTCTATAGCCTTTTCCATCTCATACTCTAGTTCGAGTTGCTTAAACAGCTCTAAAAGGCGCTCCATTTCCATTTCTTGGTTCTCATCGTTGTTCTCAAACTCTTCAAGCTTCTCTAGGGCCATATCTTTATCTAGTTGCTCCATCAACTCTTGAATATCTTCCATGAGTTTTTGCATGTCCTCATCCAAGAGCTCTTCGAACATATCCTCTAGTTGTTCTTGCTTCTCCTGTACATCCTCGCTTGGTTCGTTATAGTCTTCTTGTTTGTCTAAATTTTCATCAAAAGCCTCTTTCGCCTCCTCTATTTGTTGCTGAATGTTTTTTTGTTCTTCTAACAACTTTTCTAATTCCTTTTTATCCTGCCAATCTGCCTCCTTCTTCTGAAGTAAATCCTCTCTAAGTTTCTTAGCTTGCTCTTTAACCCGTTTATTGTCCTTTATAGCTTGTTCTAACTTGTCTTTAATTAATTCTTCACCCTCATCTGTCTGCTCTTCAAGCTCCTTTAGAGTTGGGGTTTTATATACCATGTTGGTCGTTCTAGCAGACTTAGAACCATTAACTCTATCATTATCCCATATTTCAAAATAATACACCACCTGGTCACCTGGTAGAAGTTCTAAGTTTCTAATATTCCAACTATAATCATAAGAAAGCGCTCTTCCACTCTTTCCAACGATCAACTCCCGCTTAGAATGCCGCTCCTCGCCAGCCTTATCTAAAACCTGATAAACAAACTCTAACTTAGAAATACCATAATCATCAGACCCAGATCCAACAAAAAACTGTTGCCTAGAATCCGTTGAATCAGCAAAAACTTCTAGTTCTATTTCTGGATACAGATCAGGAATAATGTTTATGGAATAAACCAAAGAGTCCTTTAAACCAAAAGAAGCATTATACAAATGAATCCTATAATCAGTAGACTTTTTAGGTTGATCTTTATATAAGAAATACGTCGTAGATTTTCGCTCTGCGGCAGTGGGTAGACCATCGCCAAAACTAAAAGAAACCTCGTCGCTATTTTTAACATCTATTTCCCAAGAAATTCTTGTTCCGGCTGGAACAAACAAATCTCCAACCGCCTGAAGGGTTTCCGGTTTACGCTGTGTATATGCCGGGTAATCTAGTTGAATATTAAAATCTTCAACACTTGGCCGCATTAAAACAGCTAAATCATAAAAGTTTGACTCAACCTCCGCGCTTTTGAATTGAACCACTTTGTCTTTTTGAACATTTCGAAGGGTATAGGCAAACTTATCATTGCTAATTCTCTCCATGGAATATTCATGCCCATCCATATACAGAAAAACTTCTGCAGGAAGAACAGAACCTAACACTTGAATTTCAAACACATAATCCTCAAACTGAACCACTTCTAGGGTCTCATTCAGCAATAGAAACTTAAATGGTTGGGGTTTTTCAAAAGCCTTTCCTGGATTAACCAAGCGATTAGTAGAATCTGCAATTAGTGCAGGCTCTATAAAAAGTAGCGTAATCAGCAAAAACAGTGGTGGTAAAGCCCATTTTAAGTATTTTCTGTTTTTGTTTAAGTCAATTGCCTTTGGAAAAGATATCAGCTTTATTTCATTAGACTTTTGTTCTATACTGGCCAACAAAAGGTCGCTACCTGCAACAGAGGAAGCCTGTTCTTTTAGTTGTAAAATATTCAAAAGCTTATCACTAACATCTTGGAAGTGGTCTCCAACAATTCTAGCTGCTTGTTCGTGTGATAATCGCTTTCCTAATTGAAAGTACTTCATTAAAGGAATGATGATCCAGTTGATTAAGCTAAAACAAGCAAACACCAATAAACCCAACAACAACACATATCGAACCGGGCTATCGAAATAAAAATTATACTCTAATAAACTAACCAATAAATAAACAGGTATTACAGCAGCGGCAAAAAACAAACCTCCCTTAATCAGCTGATTTAGGTAATACTTCCGAATAAAACTGTCTAGGTTATCAATTAATTTATGGTATGCTGACATATCCTAATGATTACTTCATGAAAATGGGGAACTGATAATAATATTCTAATAACACTGGATCTGTTTCTATATCCAAAATCTCTAACACGTCTTCTCTTAAATGATTAGCTTGTTTTGTTGCTGATTTATTGCTCTGATCTTTGTTTTTATCACTATCCATTAGATTGAAATACAAATTATTTAATGCATAGGTTGCAGCTATTTTCTTTAGAAAGTCTGCGGAGGTAGATTTAGAGTATCCTAAAAGGATTTCTGCACCCTTGCTAACTTGCTCATTAGAAGCAACAGCTAATAAATCAGAATAGATTTGTAAAAAGTCTACTAATTCATAAGATTTGAATCTAGTGATAGCAGATTCATAAAACGCCAACTTTTCTAGCTGACTGGATTCCTCATAAATTTTCCCAACAGAAAGTAATATAGCTGGACTATTACTAGACTCTAGGCCCGATGCTATTTCCGTCGCTTTAGGGCTGCCACTAAACACCAGATACTCGATAGCTGCTGAAATGACATTATAGGCTTTCTCCTCCTCAATTACATACTTTGCCAAGGCTTCGTGCTTATCGTCACCCAATCTTATTAAGGTGTTTATAGCTGCTGCACGAACTTCAGAATGTGAATCGTTCTTGGCCATATCGACGACTGTATTTATTTGTAAGGGGTTGTTTAGCTGACTAAGCGCCACCCTCCTAATCACCCAAACATCATCTTTTAAAGCTAACTTTACCGCACGGGCAGGTAGATTACCTTCTGCCATTAAAAATCGTACAGCTTCTAATCTGTGCTCAAACGATTCTGATAATTCAAGTTGTTTGAAATATTCAGCTTGAGATTGATTGTATTGAATAATGGCTAATAGAACGTTTTCTGGGTCAATTACTGTTAATACCGGTTCTTCTGATAAAGCAAAAACAAATTCACTATTCAAACTATTAACAAACACTTTTTCGCGTTGCTTAGAACCATCTTTAAAATGAAAATCAATTTCTATTGGTAGTTGAAAAATAGCCGGCATTTTCTCATTCGAGTGTACTTGCCTAATGCCAACCGTCATGGTTTTTTTCGCATTATCATATGATTTTTCAACATTAAGTGTGGGTTGGCCCGATGATAAAAACCATTGATCAAAAAACCAATTCAAATCCAGCCCGGTAACCTCTTCAAAAGCCAACCGTAATTCATCAATTTCCACTTCGGTGTAAGCATTATCTTCTAGATACTTCTTACATGATGCAAAAAATGCTTCGTCTCCTACTAAATGCCTCAACATATGTAGTACAAGTCCTCCTTTGTTATAACTATGGGCGTCGAACATGTCCTCCTTGTCATTATACCCATAATGAATTAGCGGGTGCATATTATAGCTTAAAGAAGAAAAATAAACCTCTTTCTCATTCATTTTGTGAAAATCAGCAATGCCTTTACCGTGTTTATATTCTAACCATAAATACTCCGAGTAATTAGCAAAACCTTCGTTCAAGGTAAGGTTAGCCCAACTTTCACAGGTAACTAAATCACCAAACCAATGGTGCATCATTTCATGTGCAACGATCTTCTCGTTAACATCCACATCTATCAAATCCCGGTCTGTTCCGTACATAAATTCACCAAAGATGACTGCAGAGGTGTTTTCCATGGCTCCAGAAACGTAATCTCGAACAACTACCTGGGCGTATTTATCCCAGGGATAGTCTACCCCAAGTTTTTCTGAGAAAAAATCCAACATTTCAACGGTATAGGGAAAAATAGCCCGTGCATAGTCTTTAAACTCCGGCTCAACATAATAATCTACATCTATATCCCTCCATTGGTCTTGAACCTTTTCAAATTCACCCACAACTACGGCGAATAAATATGGAGCATGAGATTGTTTTTGATACCAGTGATCTGTACGAGTGCCGTTGCCATTATCCTTACTGTCTATAAGTAAACCATTGGAAAGGGTAACAAACCTATCTTGTACAGTTAGTTTTATTTCTTGGGTTGTTCTACTATTGGGTTTATCTAGGGTTGGAAACCACTTACTATTGTTTTCTGTTTCTCCTTGAGTCCAAATTTGTTGTGGTTTATCTTCTTCTCCTGTCGAGTTGATAAAAAACAAGCCTTTATCTGAAGTAATAGCCTCGCTTCCTCCTGTTTGAGAAGGAAAAGCATAATAATCTATCTCTACAATAATGGTATCCGCCCGAGTTACCTCATTATTTAAAAATATCTTTAGGTCTTTTTGTTGTAAATAGTCAAAATCTAAAGACATCCCTGTCTTTAAATCCCTAACGTTCAACACTTTGAAATTAATAGCATCTAGTAAAAGGGTTTTACTAGGGTAAAAATGTGGACTCAACGTGAGTTGCGCTGTACCAATCACACGCTCTTCCTCCCAATCAAAAGATAGGTCTAAATAGGTGTGAATTAAATCAAAGTTTCTATCTGCTGCCGCTTGATAGGGATCTAATTCAATATCAACATCAGAATCTAAGCTATAGTCTGTAATCTCTATAGTGCTTAATTCAACTTGCTCATAGGGTTCTACCGCGTTTTCTTGTGGCCAAGGCCATAATTCAGCAATTCTGGTGTTACAAGAAGTTAAACTAATTAAAGCAAGGGCAATCAATAAGAATCTAAAGTTTGACATCGGGTATTATTTAACTCTCACAGTATAATAGTGGGACCGTGTATTTTTTAATTATGAAAAACTACCACAAAATAAACCCTTTTTGGACTTATTCGCGCGGTGAACGAATAGGAATTGCCATTTTAACCTTTGGCTTACTAATAAATAGCTACATCCGTTGGCAAAACGCCAAATTTATTAGTCAACAGTTGAAAGAAATTAAAAACCACAAACACCAAGCACCAACTTATTACATGGACACTATTCCCATACAAACAGATGATACAATAGATCCTCGGGTAAATCATAGTTCTAACACCAGTTTTTCTACTAAAAAAGTCTATCCCAAGAAAGTAAATCTCGCAAAAGCAGCATTACAAGACTTACTAACAATTGGCTTGGATAGTACAATTAGTATTCAATTATTAAAAAACAAGCTGGAGTATAAAAACTGGCAAAGTATCTGTAATAATAATGAGATCTGCGCAGCCAAACTTCAAGCTAAACAAATCTACTATTGGCAAGATTATGAAAGTATTACCGTAAACTTAAACACTGCAGATACCTCTCAACTCAAACAATTAAAAGGAATTGGTTCAAAACTCTCGAGTAGAATTATAAAATATAGAAATAAGTTAGGAGGTTTTCATTCTATAGAACAACTTCAAGAAGTTTGGGGATTACAAACACACACCTTTCATGATATAAAACCCAAAGTAATCATACTTAAAGCACCTAGTAAAAAAGTCCTTTCAAAACATATACAAGACTTTATTAATCACCCCTATATGCCTTTTGAAATAAGAGATAAAATGAAAAACTATTTAGAACATAATCCTAATGATTCTTTAAGCTTAAACCAGATCATCTGTCCTTTTTTTCCCGACTCGCTTAAACTGAAATTCACTCCTTATTTTGAATAAGATGTATATATCAGCCGTAATCATTAAAACTGCTGCTTTTTTGATTATAGGTCTTGTTCTAAATAATCACATAGGGCAAATTCAAAATGGATTCATTATTCCAAGTGTACTAATTACCAGCACATTAATTCTTGTCCAAAAAATAAAGCGCAATACCTTCTGGTCTTTTTATATACCCATTCATTGTACACTACTGGGTTGGCTTCATGGATATTCACCTTATACTTTTGATTTCTATAAAAATCTAGATCAGACAGCATTCAAAATTGAAGGATGTATTCAAAAGTATAAACAAAAAGATAATTATACATCCATAACCCTAGAAGTACAAAATATTCAACAAGAAGAAAAAGCTATCTATACCAAAAACCTAAGCATTTATCTGACTACCTCTTGTACAGAAGCGCACGACTGGAAAGTAGGCCAAAAATTAAGTATTAATCCTATCGAATTAAAAGATCCTTATAAAAACACCTACTATTCAATAGGTTTTCTGAATTGGTTAAAACAAAATAATATCTCCTACATTACTCGCTTAAATTTATGTGAGCGTTATACACACAAAAAACAAGTTGGATTACTAATATCATCTAGACATAAAATAATTAATCTAATTGATGAAACCTTTAAAGATCCAGGAGTTAATCCTATTATAAAAGCCTTAATAATAGGAGACAAAAGTTCAATAAATACAGAGGTTAAAGCCATTTATACTAAAACAGGAGCCCTACATATATTAGCCATATCAGGCTTGCATGTGGGGATTATATTTGGAATTCCTTTTTTGCTTTTAGCTAAACTTAAGCAGAGGAAAATCATAAGATATGTTGTTTCATTAGGTATCGTTTTGTGTTTTACACTTATCACCGGAGCAAGTCCTAGTGTTTCTAGAGCTGCAGTAATGCTCCTTCTATTTTCTGTTACTAATTATTTTGGTAAACCAACCTACAGCCTTCAGATTGTTGCACTAACCGGTTTAGGTTTTATACTTATAAAGCCAAATCAGATAGAACACCTCGGATTTTTACTTTCATTTTCGGCAGTTATCGGTATTATAACTATATACCCTTACTTGATAAAAAGAATCACATTTAAACATAAACCTATCAGATTAATGTGGGAAATGACAGTTGTTTCTATTTCAGCTCAGGTTGGCACATTTGGGTTGTGTTTATTCTACTTCAAGCAATTTAGTCTATCTTTTATTCTATCTGGATTAATAGTCATCCCTTTAGCCCCTATAGTTATATATAGTAGTATATTAAGTCTAATATTGAGTAGTATAAATCCTCTATGGGGACAATTCATTGGACAAATCACCACCTTTCTACTAAACTTCCAAACTAAAACATTAAAAAAAATAAGCGATATAGATATACTTTTTATTGAGGATATAGATTTTCCAGTGGAAGCCTTAATTATTTATTACCTGCTGTTGCTTATGTTGATAATATATCGTGGACCTTTTATTTGGAAGTTTTTAATAAGTATACTAGGGTTTATATTGATCTGTAGTTTCCAAGAAAAAAGCCTTTGGATTATCTCCAAAGGCTTTTTTTATTTCAAACTATTTAGAAATTCAGCGAGATGCTGATTAAAAATATCGCTTCGCTCCATCATAGGTGCATGACCACATTTTTCCACACCGACTAATTTGGAGTTTAAAATCAACTCATTGAATTTTTCACCAACAAAGTAAGGTGTAACCTTATCCTCTTTACCCCAGATTATTAAAGTAGGTATTTTAATTTTATCTAGTTCTTCCCCCACATTATGCCTTATGGCTGATTTTGCTGTTGCCAGAATTCTAATAACCTTTCCGTTATCATTTACCATATCAAAAACCTCATCTACTAACTCTTTGGTAGCAACTGCAGGATCATAAAAAGTATCCTCTGTTTTTTGCTTTATATATTCATAATTCCCTCGTTTTGGAAATGTAGAGCCCATTGCTGACTCAAATAAACCAGAACTCCCGGTTAGAGTCATTGATTTGATTTGATCTTGATTGGATAAAACATATAATAAAGCTACATGCCCACCAAGTGAGTTACCAAGAATGTTGATATCATTATATCCTTTATGCGCTACGAAACGCTCTACATAGCCTACAAAACCAGTAAGTGATACTTTACGAATAGGTAATTCAAAAATAGGAAGTAAAGGAACAACTACATTATAGTCATTTCCAAAACCTTTAATGATACCATCAAAATTACTTAGAGCTCCCATTAAGCCGTGTAATAACATCAAAACTGGCTTACCAGGATTAGTTTCTAAGTATTTAAATTCTCCCTCTTCCTTAATATTCAAATCCATCGTCGAACAATAATTAATTCTATATATGGTTAGGTCCCAAAAATACCATAATTATTACATTAGGCAAACATAGAACCTATTCTAACTAATGATTCTAAAAAATTTGTGTAAAAATGAAATTTATATCATCGATATTCAACAGTCTGAAGTAGTAGTATAAAATCAAAAACCACGTAACTAACAGTATATTTACTTTTTCCACATTTTGTTTTAAAACCTGTTTAAAACAGGATAAATAGCTGAAAACAAATCAATATTGTCCATTTTGTAGAACATATTAATTTTTTTTGTTGTAAGAAATTATAAGTGAAACTCCTTGTACTACAACAACTTGTGGCAAAAACAACAATAGTTCACTAATTAGATGAAGATTTAAAAATACTTACTAACTAGTTATTAACATTATTTGTTTAAAACTAAAAAATTATGATTTAATCGAATTAAACTTAATAATAATACTAAAGCCACAGCTTGGTGAGCAGCACCATAGAACACTGGGATCTTACCAATACTATTAATAACCGTTAGTACACCTAATAAAAACTGTAAACCCAGTATTGAAAAGTAAAATATTGCTGGTTTACTTAAAGCATTGAATCGCCTCAATTGAAGAAAGAAAATACCAGAAATAATAACCAATACATAAGCAAATAATCGGTGAACAACCTGAACTATGCCCTTGATTTGAAGATTAGGCTCATAATCCAAAACAGAAGTACCAGATAACTGACCGGCATTTAAACTGTATAACAGCTTATCAAACTGTATAAAGAATGGAAAATGAGGATGCACTAAACCAGCTCGCATACCAGCCATTAGGCCACCAAATAAAATCTGTACAAAAAGAACCAGCAGTATTATTCTACCCCATTTAAGTTCTTTAATACTATTAGAAGAGCTTAAAGAATGGAAAAAACCTAGATCTTGTATGGATTCTTGCTTACTCAGCAAATAGGTTTTATACAGATATCCTATCAAGGTAGTAGCAATCCCTAGGTGAATAATTAGTTTATAAGCGGATACCCAGGTTCGATTGTCATCGTTCAAACCTGAATCTACCATAATCCAACCAAAGGTTGCCGCACACATAGCTAGTAAAATAACTACACCTAAGCGTCTGATTATTTGTTTAGAGAGTCGCTTTTTAATTACGAAGTAGATAAATGGGAATAAAAACACAAAACCCATCATCCTTGCCCATAATCTATGAAAATATTCCCAGAAATAGATCACTTTAAACTCCTGTACGGACATATCAGCATGCAAACTAAGGTATTGCTTAGAAGCATGTGTTTTATACTCCTCAAAGGCTATATTCCACTCTGTTTCGTTTAAAGGAGGTATTGTTCCTTGAATAATAGCCCAATCTGTAATTGATAAACCACTATCCGTTAATCGAGTCACACCTCCAATAACCACCTGGAAGAAAACTAAGACCACTCCAATAAAAAGCCAATTAGAAACCCCTCTATCCATTTTATGTATTTTAACCATTCGTGTGTAAAGATAAAGAATGGATTTTTTCAGATTTTCATTTTTTAGTAATTGTAATAAATACTATTTCAAAAAAAATTTAAAAATCCCTTATTATTATTAGTGCTGTTAGTTTGGTGTAAATCTTTTTTGTCTTTTGTTATACATTTTCAATAATTCATATTTGTCCACCTTAATTCACAAGTTCTCCACTATATAAACCCCTTTATTTAAATACTTTCTTTATTTTTTCCACCAAGTCTATACAGTTATTCCGTTAATATTTTCTGCTCTTTTACGGTATGGATAACATCCACTTCAGTGTTTATAAAAGGGAGGTATTAAACAATTTTTGGTCTATTTAAAGTCTCTTATTAATCCAATGTTATTGGCTTGGGGAAAACTGTTAATAAACTAACATGTTATCCATATATTTCTCAACTAGTAGTGTTAATAATATTTTATTCTAAAAAACTGATAATCAACCTTTAATTATTTGGTGTGAATTATCCCTTGTTAATTGCTTGTTATTCAATATAAAAGCATTCTAAACAAAAGAGTGATACAAAGAATGTCAGAAAGGTTTATATTAAAAGCATAACCATTATATAGTATGTGCGGAAGAATATCATTTGCTCCATCAGAAAAGAAGATTAGACAGTTATTTCCTCAGTTAAACAAACAGGATCAACTTAAGATATCTTATAATATTGCACCTTCACAGCATACTTATATTATAAAGGATATTCAAGAACCAGCTTTAGATTATTGTTTATGGGGACTTATACCGTCATGGGCCAAGGATTCTAAAAAGAATGGCTTGAATTTTAATGCTAGAATTGAAGGAATTCTTTCGAAACCTACTTTTAGAGTGCCTTTTCGCAAACAAAGGTGTTTAGTACCTGTGGATAGCTTTTATGAATGGAGACAAGTGGATAAAGATAAATTCCCGTATCGTTTTTATCCCAAACAAGGTGAAATCATGTATTTAGCTGGTATTTGGGATGAGTGGAAATCTCCAAACGGATATCCAGTACAAAGCTTTTCAATTATTACAGTTCCTGCTAATAAATTTGTTTCAAAATTACACGATCGCATGCCTTATATATTAGAAGATGAGCAGGCTGTACAACATTGGATGGATAAGTCAATAAGTATGGAAGATCTAGGCGAAAAGATTCAATCAGCATCAGAACAATTCTTAGGATGCTATAGAGTTAGTAAACAATTGAATTATTTGAATATCAATGACGCTAGCCTTCATAAGCAAGAACCCGAAATATTAGATCTGTTTTCTCAGTTTTGATTTAAGATTCGAAATGAATTAAAAAGTCCTTGATTTGTTGGTCAAAAACTTGTTTATCCTTATTTAAAAAGGAAACCTCTATAGGTAATACAAACACAGGTAAATTATGCTTGATTAAAAAGTCTTTATGCTCATTTAAGCGCATAGCATCTTTCTCTGTAGTAATAATGACTTTGTTATTTAAATGCATCCTATCAAAGTATGTCTTCATATTACCTATATCATTTGGTGTGAACTGATAATGATCAGGAAATTCCATTTGAATAATTTCATTAACACGAGGTTCAAGGTATTGCATTAAGTAGTCAGTATTTGCAATAGCAGAAAGCAGTAAGACTTGAAAATTTTTATTGAGCTGGAATGTATATTTTGGATTGAATAAATAATAAGGGTTTACATATTTATACCGAGAAAAAAATACCTGTTGGTTCGGAGTTGGGTTTATTTTATTGATAAATACTGTACGATCATCAATAGATAATTCTTCAGGGCATTTAGTTACAATAATAATATCTGCTCGTTTGTATCCAGACCTTGCCTCTCTTAATCTTCCTGAAGGAAGTAAGAAATCATTAAAAAAAGGATGACTATATTCTGTAAGTAAGATGTTTAAACCGGGTTTTACAGCCCTATGTTGAAAGGCATCATCTAATAAGACAGTCTGAATAGCTGGATTATCTCTTACCATACTGATTATACCAATATCTCTACTCTCTGATACCGCTACATCAATAGTTGGAAACTTTCTTTTAAACTGAAGTGGTTCATCTCCAGTTTGACTAGGTTGATGGTTTGTTTGCACTCGAACATATCCTGTTGTTTTTCGTTTATATCCTCTAGATAAAGTACCAACATTAATATGGTCTTTTAATAATCGAACTAGATATTCAATATGAGGGGTTTTTCCAGACCCACCTACAGATAAATTACCAATTGCAATGACAGGAAGGCTAAAATTTGAACTACTCAGAATATCTTTGTCATATAAATAGTTACGAAGCATAACCACAAGTCCATATAATAAGGAGAAAGGAAGTAATAGGACTTTTATAATTATTGATCTTAACATTCGTTACTATTTTATCAACAAGACAAATTTACTTAGAATCGTATGATTAACAACTCCAATTCATTAAAACAAAGATTACAAAGCATAAAAAGGTTTGTAGTTGTTACACATTATTTGTTCCGAAAACGATATAAGTCTATATATATCGGACTAAAAGCATCAATCATACTTTTTGCTACAGGTTTTTTACTCCTGCTAGGTTTATTCTTATCGGTTTATTTTGGGGTATTTGGGGCTATTCCTAATTATTCAACCTTATCTAATATACAGAATAATGAAGCATCCTCTGTGTATGATAAGAACGGACAATTATTAGGTAGATATTACAAAGAAAATAGGATTCTAGCAGAAGCAGAGGAATTACCAGATATACTGGTACAGGCTTTAGTTGCTACAGAAGATGAACGATTTTTTGAACACAGTGGTGTAGATACAAAGGCCATGTTAAGGGTTTTGTTTAAAACCATTTTAATGCAAGATAGACGAGGCGGTGGCGGATCAACACTTTCCCAACAATTAGCAAAAAATTTATTTCCTCGTCAGGACCATGGTATATTAAGTGTGCCCGTATTTAAGATTAAAGAAATCATTGTTGCTAGACGATTAGAAAAGATCTACAGCAAGGAAGAATTAATACTTTTTTACCTTAATACAGTTCCTTTTGGTAGAGATATTTATGGAGTTAAGGTAGCGTCTAATCGGTTTTTTAATACTACAGTAGAATCTTTAAAAGTAGAACAAGCAGCGGTTTTGGTGGGTATGCTAAAAGCTAATACGAGTTATGATCCAGTAATTAATCCTGAACGTTCAAAATCAAGAAGGAATGTGGTATTAAATCAGATGGCGAAAAATGGCGTATTAAACCCAAAACACTTAGATTCCTTAACTCAATTAGAGTTAAAAGTAGATTATATAGATATAACGGATGAAAAAAATAGAGCTGCATATTTTAAAGCTCATTTAGAAAAAGAGTTAAAGGAAATACTACAGGATAAATTAACCAATTCAAATCAACCCATTGATCTATATACCAGTGGTTTAATTATTAAAACAACCCTTGATGCAAAACTTCAAGCCTATGCAGAACAAGCGGTAAAAGAAGAAATGGTTGGACTCCAAAAAGCTTTTGATACTCATTGGAAAGGAAAATCGAGGATTACAAGTGATTTATTAATCAAATCAATGAAAGCCTCTAACCGCTATCAAACGTATATGAAAGCTGGTTTGACCGACGAAGAGGCAACAGCAAAGTATAAGGAATCGATTACCTATAGATATTACTCTCCTACAGCGGGAAAATGGAGAAGTATAACTAGAAGCCCCCTGGATTCTCTAGCAAGAGCCTTAACAACACTACACTGTGGAATGGTGTCTATAGAACCAAACAATGGAGCTATAAGAGCTTGGGTTGGTGGAGTAGATTATGCCTCTTTTCAATATGATCATATATTATCTAAGCGCCAAGTAGGTTCTGTGTTTAAACCTATTGTTTACCTAGCAGCTTTAGAAAAAGGAGTAGAACCATGTACTTATCAATTGAACGAGCAAACAACTTATGTGGATTACGATGACTGGACTCCAAAAAACGCTGATAATAAATATGGCGGCTATTATTCTATGCCAGGGGCTTTAGCAAATTCAGTAAATACAATGGCTGTGGAATATTTGTTTTTATCAGGTTTAGATACAGTTGTTGAGTATGCACAGCAACTAGGAATAAATAGCAAAATAGAGCACGTACCTGCAATAGCTTTGGGTGCAGTAGAGGCATCTGTTCTGGAGATGGCACAGGTTTATAGTACTATTCACAACAAAGGGAAAAGGGTAGAACCCTACTTTATAGAAAGTATTGAGGATGCGACAGGTAGGGTGATCTATAAACGCCCGGAAGACCAAGAAAATATACAAGTGGTTTTAGAGGAAAATGCCTTACTTATGCAAGAAATGTTGAAAAATGTGGTGGATAAAGGAACGGCTCAAAGAGCTAGATTTAAGTACCAGGTTCAATCAGAAATAGCAGGAAAAACAGGTACGACATCTGATCAGGCTGATGGCTGGTTTGTGGGGATGACGCCTAGCTTAGTTACTGCTGTGTGGGTAGGGGGAGAACATCCTTCTATTAGGTGGCGAGATATAAGTTTAGGACAAGGAGCAAACACTGCACTTCCTGTGTGGGCAAATTATACTAAACGAATTGAAAAGAGTTCATCAAGAAAATATACTTCAGGTCGATTTGAGCCACTTGACTCTATACAATATGCACGAATAGATTGTCCTTTTTATAAAGAATCATTGATAGACACCATGGAAAACTTTTTGCCTTGGGAGTGGATAAAGCAAGAAACAGAGCAGCTATTAAAAAAACAGTCTAAACAACAAGCAGAGCTAGAAAAACGTAAGCGAATAGAAGAACGAAAGGCTTATTTCAGAGATTTATTTAAAAAACGCAAAAATGGTTAATAAATAATTGAATAAAGGATGCTTATCGGACTATGACCATTTTCCCAAAACCATTAAGGAAGTGAATATTTTCTGAACTATTCAAGTCATATTTTTCAAAGTTGTCTCCATTTTCATCTTTAGCATTGATTTTATAGAGGTAAACCCCATTAGCTAATGGGTCTCCAAACTGATCTCTTCCATCCCATGCAAATGAAGAAATGTGGCTTCCAAGCATAAGGGGACCAAATTCAGCTGAGCTTATTTCTCGAACAATTTTTCCACTAGAAGTCATAATCTGGATGCTGAAATAGGCAGGAACTTTATCTCCGGTTAGGGTATAAACAAACCTTGTAGAGCTAGAAAAAGGGTTTGGATAGTTGTAGAAGTTAGATATCATAGATTTGTTTATGATTTCAAAATCTAATTTATAATCTAAACCAGCAGAAACACCATCAGGGGATTCACTTAGGTTACTTAATCCATTTCCGCTAACATCTCGAGCAGCAACAAAAAGGGTGT
>CAJXMP010000028.1 GCA_913056515.1 uncultured Lewinella sp. | reverse complement strand
CAATGATCAATTCTTATATGATCTATGCTTAGTCTTGGATCATGGATACTAAGTCTGAGCTGCTCACTTCAGTCTATAACACTTTTCTCATTCATAGATGGTGCTGTAGTCAACTCGTTTTTTGTGTATTAGAGAGTGATTTATCATGAAATATTAAGTAAAATTTTAAACAATTAGAATTTGAAATGTATTTACAATATAGGAAAGCTTACAAGATTGTTTATTTTGCGAGCCTAGAAATATAATAATAAATGAATTACAGATTTAAACTATCACTATTAGTACTATTGGCTTGTCAACAATTGACATTTGCCCAATTTAATATGAATCTTTTAAGTACGGTAAGTTATAATCAAGACTTAAATGATATCTGGGGTTGGGTGGACGAAAGTACGGGTACAGAGTATGCTTTAGTAGGTGTGCGAAATGGAGTATCCATAGTAAGCCTAGAAGACCCCACTAATGCTCAAGAATTATTTTTTATTCCAGGACAAAATTCTACTTGGAGAGACTTAAAAACCTGGGGTAATTACGCCTATGTAACGACAGATCAGGGCGGAACTACAGACGGCCTATTGGTGATTGATTTATCTGACTTACCTAATTCAATAGATTATTACAATTGGAATCCTGTTTTCTCCGATTTAGGTCCACAAGAATTGAATACTTGCCACAACATCTATATTGATGAATTTGGTTATGCTTATTTAGCAGGGTGCAATCTGAATGGTGGAGGGATTATATACATTGATGTACATACTGATCCATGGAATCCTAGTTATGCAGGTGCTGGACCATCTGTTTACTCACATGATGTATATGTTAGAGATAATAAATCTTTCAGTTCTGAAATATATGGTGGTGAACTAGCCATCTATGATGTTACAGATAAGGACAATACCACCCTCTTAGGCTCCGTAGAAACACCATATTCTTTTACACATAATTCGTGGTTATCGGATGATGGAACGGTTGCATTTACAACAGATGAATTAGCTAATGCACCTGTAGCTGCTTATGATGTTAGTGATCCCACTGATATTCAATATCTAGATGAGTATAAGCCGCTTGCAACAGTTGGATCAAATGTAATCCCACACAATGTACACGTTTGGAATGATTTTCTAATTATCTCTTACTATACCGATGGAGGAAGAATTGTAGATTCAGCGAATCCAGAGAACCTTATCGAAGTAGGAAATTTCGATACTTTCCTTGGAGGTGGCGCAGGATTTAATGGTGCTTGGGGTGCATATCCATTTTTGCCTTCAGGTAATGTATTAATTACAGATATTGGTAATGGTTTATATGTTTGTGGAGCCAATTACGTTAGAGCATGTTATCTAGAAGGCATAGTGACCGATGCGAATACCACAGATCCTATATTTCAAGTAAATGTTGAAATTGATTCTGATATAGAAATCAATGGCACGACGTCTGATCTATCTGGTGATTACAAAACAGGTCTAGCAACCGCAGGAACGTATGATGTTACCTTCTCCCACCCCAATTATATCAGTCAAACGATTTCAGTAGAATTGGATAATGGCATACTTACAGAGTTAGATGTGCAACTTCAACCTAAAGAAGCTATTCAAGGGATTGTATATGATGAAGCCAATACTACTATTATAAATTCTTTCGTCCAATTAACCAATCCATCATCTGGTGAAACACTGAACTACACAGCAGGAGCCAATGGTAATATCCAGATTTTTGCAGATGAAGGTAATTATACCGCTCTAGTTGGTGCTTGGGGTTTTAGGACCATAGAGACTACAGTTGAGATTACTCAAGGTGTCCCAGTAGAATTCACCTTGGAAGCAGGCTATGAAGATGATTTTACTTTTGATTTTGGTTGGTCTACTTTAGGTACAGCAAGCACTGGAGACTTTGAATGGGTAGTGCCACAAGAATCTGAATTCGCTAATTCAACTACCACATTAGGCTTTGACTTACCCACTGACTTTTCCAATAAATGTTATGTTACTGGAAACGGCGGAAATGGCGGAGCAAATGATATTGATGATGGTTATGTTCGACTAGGTTCCCCTATTATGGATTTGTCTAATTATCTAAACGCCACAGTTGATTTTTCAGCTTTCTTCTGGGTAGGTGGTGGCAATGGAGGGCCCGTCAATGATTCTCTACACGTTTTCTTATCAGATGGTAGCACAACATCTAAACTGATAAGTATTTATGAACCTACAGGTACTTGGGAAAATTTCACATTTAATATTCAAGATTATGTTTCCTTGTCCAATACGGTTCAAATCATATTTGAAGCTGCAGATGATAATCCTGGGCACATCGTTGAAGCCATGGTTGATGGTATTTATGTGGATGGAGAACTGGCTTCTAACAATACAAATCTAGATCAAGTTGCATTGAATTTTGAACTCGGACCAAATCCGTTCCGTGAATCGTTTAATTATACCATGAAGCAAGAAAACAATAAGTCATACTCCTATGAAATCATTGATATATCAGGTAAGTCTATTCAAAAAGGAATACTTGAAGCATCAGGTTCTATAGGTGTAAATAGCACTGTACCTGCTGGGAATTACCTTATTGTGATTCGAGAAAATAATCAACTTATACACAGTCAAGAACTAATCAAACAATAGAAAAAAGCTGGAGAAATTCTCCAGCTTTTTTTTGTTTTAGCTGATGTGTCTAAATTCTAAGGGAATATCATATATTTAAGAAAAATATGATATGAATAGAAATGCGATTATACAAATGGCTAAATATGGGCTTTTCGGATTAGCCGCAGTTATTGTACTGATTTTTATTCGAAATAAATTATTCTCAGTAAGCAGTATCCCGAAAGCATTGCAATTAACCTATCTACCTGCCGACTTTGAATTAGATTTAGATAATGAAACTGTATATACCATTCTGTCTAATCCATATCGATATGCAACAGAATTCGAAGATTTAGTTAGACACATAAATCTAGCCCTTTTAACGCATGTGGCAGATCGCATGAATTTAAATGAGAGTCAAAGGCAACGAATACTCGAATCCTACGGAAAACATCATGCTTATTTAAAAGACCTTTATTTCGATGATTTTACTGAATTAAGTGAGCACCAATCCGATATCAAAGACCAATGGTATGCTAATGATCAAAAACAAGCCATTGAAACACTACATGAAGTATTATCCAAATATACTTGCTTCCTAGTCAGTCATGTAGTTATTGCAGTTTTGGATGCACCAGAGGGAAAACTATTAGTGCAAGGTAAAAATGTTCAAACACCTTGCGGCTTAGCTCTTACAGAGGGTCTTAACCCTATGTTTAAAAGATTGGAAGAACAGGCCTCCATAGCTGATTTTAGTCGATCGAGAGGGATGATTCAAGAAAAATCGAAAACCTACATTGCTGAATTAGCCACTGTGAAAGTCACTGAAAAAAAGGGGATTAATAAACAATTATTTACAAAGCTCTTTGGCATTAATATTTCCTCTACAGAAATAGAAATCTCTGCATTAAGTATCATGAAAGTGGGTTTTGACCTTGATCAAGGATTTCAAGTATCTATAAACCAAGCAAACAAACAAATTATAGTTGAACTTCCAGCACCAAGTATTTTATCTCATGAGGTTAGTCCTAGAATAGATAAATTAGATATTGGACTCATCGAGGGCCTAGATCAAGAAGAGTTAAATCAAAATATAAATACTTTGCGTGCTGCATTTATTTCGTCTTCTTTTACTGATGAAGTGGTTGAAATGGCAAAAGAAAAAGGGTATAGCACCCTAGAAACTTTTTTTCAACCTTTCCTTCAACAACTTCCATCTGGCTATGATTTAGAGTTACGATTCGAAGAAGTCCAAAATATTAGAACTGCAGAATCCATTAATTTTTAGATAAATACTTATTTTTGAGAAAACTCTATTACATGCATAAACCATTATTCTTTACTGCACTAATGACTATTTGTTGCTTGGCTTGCTCTAAAAATGACCAAGTGGAAGGATCTGTAAAAGACCCGATCATTAGTGATATTGAAAACATCGCGAGCGAAGATATTAAATTGTTGGTTTCTAAAGACCAGTCATCAGACTCAACTGGTCAGGCTTATCCTGTATCTTTAAAAATTGGAGAAAAGGAAATTGACTTAACGACCATTACTGCATACAGACAGCTTGAATCAACGGAATATGAACAATATCAAATTCCTGAACAAGCTAGTGATGCCATTATCGAAACTTCGGCAGATTTCAATAAGGTCATCTATGCGTACAAGCAATTAGAAGATAGGGTAATTGTACGGGAAGGAATTCATAAAACCGGCCAAGACTCCATATCCTACAAGGCGATTGCATCTATAAATAGCTTTGACATCTCTCCAGATCCTGAAATTGATTATGTAGATATAATTGGTACCTACGGTTACACTGACGAAGGGAAAACTCAGATATTGATCCTTAATTTCAATCAACGTAAGATGCTTTCGGCTATGCTATACACTTCAGATGAAGCAGTTATTCCGAATGGGGAAAATTTAGCTTTAATTCTTTCAAAAGCTAAACCAAATCCATTAAAGAATTTCTTTATCAATGAAATGCAGAGAAGCTTTAATTCTAATTCCTTTCAAGGAAGATATAGAAAAGATAAAGATCAAATCATTTTTATCTTTGATAACATGTTGAACAAAGACGGTCAGCCAGCTGAATTTAAGAAAATAGCATTATAAAAATGGGTGCTAGATAGCACCCATTTTTATTCTTTTAAGCCTTGAAAAAAGTCTTTACGTTTCTCTTTTCGCTTTGCTTTTTCTTTTTCCTTTTGCCTTTTTCTAAAGTCTTTGTCATTAATGATGATATACCTCAGACTAATGGCCTTATTTGGGACAAAAAAATTATTAGAGCCAGTGAAATTAAATGCCGGCATAAAATCAAGTGATAAATTAAGTCTACTGATATTTAACTCCAGTCCAGCTACTAAATCCATACCCACGCCACCAGCATTCAAATCTTGAGAAACCGGGAAATAAGCATGTCCCCCTACTCCACCATATAGGTTAAAATAACGGGTAAGAAAAGGTTGGTGGAATTCAATTAATCCAGTAAGATTTGAATATTGACTGTTTACACCAGCAATACCCTCAATGGTAACCTTTTTTAAAATCCTTTGCTTCACACTAATGCCTACGCCATCACCTACACGTAGCCCTGCTGAAGTAATATAGCTTTGTGCCATAATACCTTGGCTAATTAATCCGAAAAGAAGGTAGAACAGTATTTTTTTCATAAGTTTATCCCTGAACAGTTAATAAGTCAACATAGTTAATAATGATAAATATCTCTAATTTATTATGGAGATCTAAAGAAATGATATTTTTTTTCTTTAAAGCCAAAACCATTTACAAAGTACATTCCCCCTTTCTATTTAGGCTAATCCAAAGAGTACTAGAGCAACCCCTGACTTATTATGAAGAAAAAGCCATTCAAGAATATCAAAACCAATTGTCTAAATCAAATCAGTTCATAAAAAAATTAGATAGAGGGGCTGGATCTTTAGTCAAAGGAAATGATCAAACTACATCTGTTAAACATTTAGCTAATATATCATCGGCATCACCTTTTAAAGGACGCATGCTTTTTCGGTTAATCAATGAATACTCTTTATCCTCTATATTAGAATTCGGCACCTGTATAGGAATTGGTACTGCCTACATGGCTAAAGCGAACAGCTCCTCAAAAATTACAAGTATAGAGGCCTGTCCAAATACTATATCCTTAGCACAAAAGACACTTGATCATTTAAAAATCAAACAAGTAGAATTAATAAACACCACCTTTGAGGAATATTTGGGTCAGCTAGAGCCTAGTCAAAAATTTGATTTTATATATTTAGACGGCCACCATGCCAAAGAACCCACCCTAGCATATTTCAACAAGCTTCTGCCTCATATGGATGCAGCTTTTTGTATAGTAATCGTTGATGATATCTACTGGTCAAAAGGAATGAATGAGGCATGGAAAACATTGGTAAAAGATAGCAGTTTTCAGCTTTCATTGGACTTCTTCCAATTCGGTGTATTGATAAGAAATAGTGCGCTGAGCACCAAAGAACACTATCCACTTATCCAAAGGAAATTTAAACCTTGGATAAGTGGATTTTTCTCCAATTAATCCTTGCGGAATCCAATTGTTTTAGGATTAAACAATTCTTTTTCTTTACTCTCAAATAATTGCTCTAAATCCCCTTTGGTGATGGTAGTCTTAGTATCTACTTCACCCGTAATTTCCAGATGATTCGCCAACCTAATATTGTGGATGCGAATAAGTTCATCTACAACCTTACGGACACTGCGGGCATTACCAAAGAACTTATCTCTAGTTTCATACAATCTTTGAAGATATACTTTCAACAGTTTGGCTGATTCACCTCTTGTTGACAAGCCCTTTTCCTTCAGCATAAATTGTGCTATGTCATACAATTCTTTTGGAGAATAATCTTCAAATACCAGTGTTTTATCAAATCTAGATTTCAGCCCAGGATTAGCTTTAAGGAAGCTATCCATATTTTCTGGATAACCGGCAACAAAGACGAAGAACTTACCTCTATCGTCTTCCATCCGCTTCAATAAAGTTTGAATAGCTTCATCACCAAAATCACCCATAGCACTTTTGCCACCTGAGGTTAAGGCATAGGCTTCATCGATGAACAAGACTCCACCTTCTGCTTCGTCGATTTTCTTAGCAGTTTTTATGGCTGTTTGACCCACATAACCAGCTACTAAACCTTGTCTATCTGTTTCAATCATAACCCCTCGTTCCAGAATACCTAGAGCTCTGTAAATATTAGTTAATATTCGCGCCACGGTAGTCTTACCAGTACCTGGATTACCAATGAAAACAGTATGTAAGAAGAAGTTATTCAGTACATTTTTTCCTGAGGCTTTAAAGTATTTCACTAATCGAACCATGTTATGGATCTCTGCCTTAATAGATTCCATACCAATCAAAGCATCTAGTTCCTTCAAATTTTTACCCAGCTGAGCGTAATCAATATCTATTGCAGGTAAAGTAGCCTCCTTATTATCTGAAATATTCCCTACATCTTCTTTGATTATAGTAGCGAGCTCTTTTTTCCCAAGTTCTTCAACGCCCTCATTACTCATCAAGCGAATACCCATTTGTATTTTAGACTTTTCTATTAAGTCAAATACAAATCGTGCATTTCCAAAAGTCCGATCACGTTTTCGGAATTCATCGGTAATGATCTTTTCAAGCAATCTTCTAGCGCCAGGAGTTAGATTGACTTCTTTCTCATTACATGCATATTCGGAAATCTCTATTAATTGCTGCGGTAAATAGTCATCAAATTCAAAAAAGAGTTTAAATCTAGATTTTAACCCCGGATTAGAATTTAAAAAGTGGTTCATTTCTTGAGGGTAACCAGCCACTATTACAGCTAAGTTACCTGGACCGTTAGATAGCTCTTTCACCAAAATCTCGATAACTTCTCGCCCAAAATCTTTGGTATCATCATTGGACCTAGCCAAGCTATATGCTTCGTCAATAAACAGCACTCCTCCCCTTGCTTTTTCGATAGCCTCTTTGACTTTTGGCGCTGTTTGTCCAATATACTCTCCTACTAGATCTACCCGATCTACCTCATGTACATGTCCTTTACTAAGTAGGCCCATCTTATGATATAGCTTACCCATCATTTTTGCTACAGTAGTCTTACCTGTGCCCGGATTACCGATGAATGCAGAATGTACATTTATGGGTTCTCTCTCTTCAAACCCCTTCTCTTTTCTTAATTGCAAAAATTTGATGTACTGCGCGTGATCTCTGACTTTACGCTTAATTTTAGTCAAGCCTATTAAGGCATTTAAGCGTTCTAATAACTCATCAAAACTAAGATCTAATTCTTCGATATTCGGTTTTTGGAATAATTGATCTTTGTTGGGTAAAAAGACTTCATTAGACCCTTCTTCGAATTCATCACCAACGGTGAATGGAATGGCAGCCATTAATTTATCCATGAAAATTAATTCCACAGTATATAAATCTTTCCGCCAGGACCCTTTGACATTTGAGCCCCAACCTGCTGTAACTTTTATTATTTCCTTATTGGGTTCAATACGCTGTAAGCGGATAACTTGTCCTTTAAGCTCTTTCGAATTATTGTAGAATTTTGCAAAAAGCTCACACTGCCAATCTCTAGTTTTAAGCTTATTCTTAAAAATGATTTCCGCATAGATATACCTGGTGTCTTCAGACGAAAAGCTTTTATAATAAACTCTTCCCTCATCAATGACATCATCATAAGGACCTTCGTAAAGATTTAAACTTTGAACTTCTAAAAAAGGATTTTCATCAGAAGAAGCGTCGCCACCGTCTTCTACATAAAAATATTTGGTAGCCACTTTTTCACCTTCAATCCATGCTTCCCAGTAATAAGAGCCTCTTTTCCAGAAAGCACCTTCACTTTTTGAGCCCCAACCCTCTCTTATATAAACTACATGATCATATTTAGACACCTTTCTTTTAAACGGCAGCGAGCAAATTTCTTGTCTACCTTTGTTCAAAGCAAAGCATTTCAATTCTACGTCTATTTCCCAATCTGCCTCATCAAATTGTTTATTGAAAAAGGAAAGTTCTGCATATACGTAGGTCGTAGACAGTCTGTTGAAAACTTGTCTGTATTTCTTTTTGTTGTCAGCCAACCATTCTGTTGAAGTATAAACTTTGAGCTCTTTATACTTGAAGTACTTCTTTTTGGGGTTTCTTGTACTCTCTGCCATGTATGATTTTTTTGGTCTCTACAATACTTAAACATAATTTAGAAAACTAATTGTTCATATTCTAATCAACTCCATCAATTTTCTAAGTTTTTTATTACTTTGTTAAAGGGTTGAGTACTTCGTGAGCGACCGAATTAAACCATCAGTTCAAGTAGCTTTTACATGCAATTAAGAATTCCTTTTTACTTCTTTCAAATTAAATTCAATGATCAAGCCTATATCGTTCAAAACTTGAATGATATTGACTTCTTTGGTTTAGTAGGATCACCTGATGAATGGAAAGAACAGTATAAAAAAGAAATTGAAGCCTTTATCAGAAAACCAGTAAACATGCCTATCCTTACTGGGGAATTCACAAGCTATGAGCATCTTGAATTATTGGACTATACATTTAACCCTACTGCTTTCCCACAAATTGAAATTCGAATTCCTTACATCAAGGCAAAAATTACAAACAAGGAACTCTTAATCATCAAAATACCTCAATATGGCTTAGAATATATAGCCACTCAAGAAGATGAAATAGACCAATGGCTTGAACAGAAGCTTAAAGCATATATCAATACTAAAGTCAAAAAAAATAAAAAGCATATTTATTATCTCATGAATTACCCGAACATAGCTGTGGGTTCTTCTGAGATTCAAATAACGTATGACCCCAATGAAAATTTTTCCTACTTAGAAATATGTAATCAGTATTTCTCCACACCCAAAGTCAACCAGGAGTCTATTTTTGAGCGAGAAGAACTCATTGAGGAAATAAGTACCGCATTAGATAATATCCACTTAGGATCCGTGCTTATTGAAGGGCCATCAGGCTCTGGGAAGAGTATGGCCATTCAACATACCCTAGACTCTTGGAAAGATAAACACCCGGACATACACATCTACAGCACTAGCGCCTCGAATTTTATTAAGAAAATCCAGTCTAAACATTTCGCTTGGCAAAGTGGCATTATTGAATTGGGGCAAACCTTAAACAATAAGCCAGTTATCATCTACTTACAAGATTTATTTAGTTTTTTCAATATTGGTAAATATGAAAATTACAATATAAGTGTTGGTGCTTTTCTAGGCCCCTATATACACAGAGGAGATATTCAAATTATTACTGAAGTCACGGAGGAAGAGCGAGCAAAAATCGAAGCTATTAACCCCAATTATCTAAATTATTTTCAGCTAATAAAACCTAAAAGACTACAGGAAAAAGAATTAGACAAGCTACTTCAACAAAAACTTGAAGCGTTGCACAAAAAACATAGTATTCGGATTCTACCTGATGTTGCACATGCTGCACTCCGTCTAAGCCAGCGTTTTTTTCCCTATCAAGGCATTCCAAAAATGCCCATAAAAATTATCGAGGATGCGCTTTTTTATTATTTGAGTCAGGGTAAAATTAAAGAACCGATAACAGCATTGGATGAAACCAAGTTAATTCATGCTTTTTGTGCACAAAATCAAATCAACCCTACTGTCTTAGATCCTAATGATAATAATAATGAATATGCAAGAGCATTCTTTGATCAACGCTTATTTGGGCAACCTCAAGCCATTTCATATATCGTTGATATTACCCGTTTAATCAAAACCGACTTATCTAGACCAGAAAAGCCTATAGCTAACCTTCTTTTCGTAGGCTCATCAGGCGTTGGAAAAACTCAATTAGCCAAACTACTATCTGAATATCTTTTTGTAAAGAAAGAGCAATTCATTCGTTTTGATATGAGTGAATATAGCAACTACGGGGATGCACAACGACTCATTAGTACTGAATCCTCTAGTAGAACTTCACTTGTTTCTGTTATTAGGAGATACCCTTTTAGTTTATTGTTATTTGATGAAATCGAAAAGGCCCATCCAGATGTTTTTGATCTGTTACTTCAAATATTAGGAGCAGGCCGAGTCTCAGATGACAAAGGGAATACCGTCAATTTCTGCAGTGCCTTAATCATTATGACCTCTAACGTTGGGGCTGACAACCTGTTCAGAAACTACATCAGGATGGGAGATCGATCCGACGACAAGCATTTTGAACAGAATATCTTCAACCAAGTTTCAAAAAAGTTCAGACCAGAATTTATCAATAGAATAGATTCCATTATTCCATTTAAACCCTTGGACGAATCTATCAGTAAACTGATCGTTCAAAAGGAAATCAAGGATTTAAAAGCTAGATTAGGATTTCGAGAAGGAAGATTGAAACTATTCCCAAGCCCAGAAGCCATCAATCATTTAGTTGAACAAGGATATAACAAGGAATTTGGAGCTAGGCATATTCAACGAACTATCCGAGATCAATTATTGATTCCACTATCTGAACAGGTCATGGATATCCCTCCCAACAAATCATATGATGTTAGGATAAAAGTAAAAAACAGTAAACTTGATTTTCAAATCAAAAAGCATAATCAAGTCGATCAAAAATATGAAACCATTGATTTCCTGGGGACTTTAGCGAATGAACTTTACCGCATGTTTGTCTATCACTATGACATAGCTAGCGCTAAAATCTTCATGGATTTACATGCTGAAATTGAAGGTGAAGCAGTACTTGAGAATTATGAAGAAAAGAAACAAGTTGTTCAACAAGTTGAAACATTGAAAGATCAACTCGAATTCTTTGAATTCCAAATCAACCAAGAAATGTTATCCAATAAGCCTAATGCTTTAACCATAGAGGCATTAATGCATAGTTGGTTGGAACAATTAGGCCTCCTTAAGCAACAAATCGTAAGCCTAATGAAACCAAAGTTAAACACCCAATACATTTATTTAATTGGAGGCTCTACAGATTTCTTTGCTTCATTTTACACCAAATTGGCAGCAGGCCTAAATTTAATTATTGATTCTACAATAGCATTAAACAAAATCAAGTCTAACCAATTTGCTGAGGTTGCCTATTCCCTCGGCTCAAAATCTGTAGATCAAAACCAAACAGAAAGCCCTTCGATCATTCAACTTAAATTCACAGGTCCCCTGGCCAATTTACTACTTTCAAAAGAAGGCGGTTATCAAAGTGTCATTCTAAGCAGTAAGAAAGTTACTACCACTCGAGTTATACTTTCAGATGACCCAATTACAGATCACAATACACTTCAAACCCTTTTAAGTCAAAAGGTCAGTAAGATCAGAAGAAAAATATCTAAACGTAAATGGGAAGATTATGCTTACAAGCAACAAAGAAACAAAGGCTATAATGGCTTGATTAATTTCTTAATAGACTTTTTACCCGCTAACACCCTTGACGCAATAGATCAATACTTTAAATCAGATGCAAATCAATCAAATACCTAAAAACAACCGTTTCACTAGAATAGAATCTGCCACAGAAATGGGAATAACAGATTGATACGGATGTATTTGTTCAATAGCTGTTCGATTATTTAAAGTATCAAGGAATACATTGAACCCACTTAAGAACTGTTGGCTAGAGTCTACCAATTCTAGTCTATAATTCCAATCATAGTTCAACATATCATAGGTCACCGTTTGGATTGCATATTTTTCCAAAAAGGCCTGAAATGTTGAATCCACGGTAGCCTGTAATAAAGTATCGGATTGGTTTAATACCCTATACATTATAGGCGCTTCAAAAACAGTCAAATCTAAGGCAGAAGGAAGCAGATCATTAACATCGAATTGAGCTAATGAGAACACTTTAAAAGTGGGCAACTGAAAATAGTCTCCGGATATTTTGGCTTTATAAAAAATGTCCCCTTCTCTTTCTACTAAACTAAAATCTAATGGATCTTCCTCTTCAAATCGAAAACTAAACTTAATACTTGAAGCACCATCAAGCTTAAATTGTTTTTGAGGAATTCGATGATTGGTCTTTAAGTTTTTGAAAGGAAGCAAGAATGATTCAATTTTTGATTCAGCCACAGGATAGGACAATTCCTCAAATTGAACCCAGACGTTATCATCTAGTCTATTTATGGAAAAACTAAGCGTATCCATTGAAACCAAAACTCGATCAAAATTTGTTAAATCAACATCAAATAAATCAACTTCCCATTGTTGATTTTGAGGTAAAACAAAATGCTTGAGCATGATTAGAGCTATAAAAACCACTCCCCCGAAAAAAAGAACTTTTCTCATGAAACAAATTTCAATAATTGATCCTTAAATCAATTTCAAATAACAAAATTATATATACAATTACCCTATATTTAATATTGTGAAGTCAAATTACTGATTTTGCAAGTAAATAAAAAAACGCTTTAAATGGATAGCATTAAAAACAATCATATTGATCTCTTTTATTCCTTGAATGAATCGGATATTAAAACACTAAAAGCCTTTATTGCTGGTGACGAAGCTATCATTTCCGTTAATGCAGAAAGTGCCGGTGATCAGTTTTTAACCCATCTATTTGAACAAAAAAATAACATAAGAAAAAAGGGGCAAACAGCTACCCTTCTTACGGTTGGTTTAGTCGGCTTAAAAATACAGGATGATTTACAATGGAATCATCTACTACAGATGCCTATTTTACTTCAACAGACATCTACCAAGGCTAATCTTTGGACGATCAAGCGGGAAGCACCTATGACATTAAATCCTGAGCTTCAAACCTTAATAGAGGGAAATGATCATTTATTGCAAGACCTATATCATTGTATGTCCATAGAAGCACCAGATGAAATTGACTTTGAAGTACTTACTAAGCAATTGAGTTCCCATTTATTAAGCTCCAGTGCTGCCCCCCTACCTTCCGTTCAATCTTTGGAAGAAATAAACAATTCAACGATTATCTCAACTTGTCTTATACACAATGAAAAAGAGGACTTTGTCGAACCAGACCAAATCAACATATTAACGCAGTTAAAAGGATTTATTAAAACACCAAAAGTCCACCAAAGAAGAAACGATCTTGAAATTTGTTACCCCTTCTTAGACTCTGAACAATATGCCTTAAGTAAAGAATTGGAAACTCAAAAACTAGCATTGATTCAATGTCACCATTATGCAGAACCTAATCCAATTATCAACCAGCTTATTATTCAAGGATTAGAAAAAGGTGAACGCATATTGGTACTATCCGATAGAAAGGCCAGGTTAGGTAGCTTGTATAATGATTTGCCCATCGATCAAAAATGCATGTTACCTAAAGATTGGCAAACGGATCCTTTAGTTAAGCGTATTGTACATACTAACATTAAAAAATCAACTATTTCGGAGAAACCGAATGGACAAGCCTTTCTGCTACAAAAGCAACAGGCTAATAGATTTTATACCGCCTTCGATCAATATGCAAAAGCATATAACACCCCTATTTTCGGCCCTTTAAATTGGATAGATCTTATAGGTCAGTTTTTGACTTATCAAGATATGGCTGATAAAAAAATACTTGCACCGCTTATTAATAGCACTAAGTTTGAGTTTGGCCATAAGGAATTTAATCAACTAAATTCATTTATTGAACAAGCTGTTCAGTGCTTTCAAGCGGTAAATCTAGGTCATAGTTTCTTTTACAGCTTCCAAGAAACCTGGTTTACACAATCTGATTGTTCAGACACCAAGGATTATTTTAAATCTGCAATCGAACAAATCAAATCTGATACATCTGATTTATTGGCGGACATGCAATCCCTGATAGACACCTATGCTGAACTATTCAGAGACCAACTAGATGAGTTGTATTTAAATCTGCATAACCAGAGTAAAAAAGTGATTGCCTTAACTGTTGATACCCAAACTGCACTAGGCCAACCCAACACGACTAACAAACTCAAAGCCAATTATTTTAAAAACATGTTCTCTAAAAAATCAAGAGAACAAAGTCAGTATATAAAGGCTATTGAACAATCATATGAACTCCTTCAAGAATCATTAAATGCACAACATTTAATCGATGCAAGGCTTCCAGCATTTCAGGCTATTCAAAGCTTAGATCTATTACTAGAAAAATTAGAATCCTTTGAACAAGAGTTGAACCAATGGAGATCCAACAACTTTAATCAAATCCAAGAAGAGTTTAAACGATTTTCTAAAAAACACCATTGGTCTAATCCCAAGATTGACGGATGGATTCATAATATCGAAGATAAAATCAGTACTTATTTTGATGGATTAAAACAATTAAATCTGTTCAAGTCATCTCCTGTTGATCATTTGCTTACTTATTCAATGAGATTACAACAACTGCAACAAATACTGCAAGAAACGAAGGTGTTTGAACAGAAAATGGAAGACTTTGATGCACGCTACGAATGGACTAAAGTTTGGTTATTGGCTCAACCACAAGAAAAGGAATTGGTTCAAGCACTTATTCATATCAATAGTGACCAATGGTTAGCCGCTCTTGGAAGTTGGTATTTAAATAAAGTCATAGAAAAAAACATACATGCTGACAGAACCTTCAAAGAGGCGGAATTAAAAGATTTTATAGGTACAGTACTCGATTTTTATCCGAAACTACTTGAGCAGATCAATAAACAATGGCTTCAAAACCTAGCAAAAGACTTTAATGATCTTAGTAGAAAAGATAAAAAGCTCTTATTACAGAGTCTAGAGGAGCAATCCACTATTCCACCCGCTGAAATTTTTAACGAATTAACACAAACTGCTATACCGTTAATTTACGCGCAACAAGATCATTACGCCAATACAACTTATGAATCTCTTCAGTTTGATAGAATCATATTAATGGAAGAAGCATTTTTGCCAGCCAGTACGGTCGAGCGTCTTTGTGAGCAAGGTAAGAGTATTCAAGTCTTTACTCAAATACCTCCGAATGATCCCAAATCAATCAGCTTCTATTTAGATCAAATGCCTTTAGTCAAAAGCTATCAACTAAATGGTAAATACTATAACACCTGTCTAAAATTACAAGCACAAGCACCGTTTATACAATCAAAATCCTTTGTGAGATCTATCAATCTCCATGAAACAAATGGGGTGTTTGATTGTAAGGTTCAAACAAATTCAGTAGAGGCCGATACTGTAATGCATTTACTCAACAACATAGAGATTGATAAACAAACGCGAGTATATGGTAAAACAGGTATCTTATGTTTTACCGAAGCTCAACGAAATCTAATTTGGGATTATGTAAGAGTTATAGCTAAAAGGACAGACGAAGTTGGCGAAAGCATTCGTCAATTAGAAAGAAGTGGATTACAGATAGGATGCTTGGACGACCTGTTAGGCATGGAATTTGATCGATTAATTATTTCCACAACGTTTTCTTATCTACCTGACAATGAAGTGTTTGCAGATCCATTTGATTATTGTTCTCCCAGAGCTTTAATGTTGGGTATTCAGTGGTGTACATATTCCAAAGCTAAATACATTGATTTAGTCTACACGCAAGTGCCTAAACAAATAACGGCACTTTTAGAACATAATCCAGGTGCAGCTATGGTACTTAACTTTCAAAACAAAATGGATAGGCTCAGCGAGAGCATAAGCCAAGGCGGAGGTTATTTCTTTAGAAACTTTGAACCTAATACAGCTCCTGTTCAAAAATTAGCTCAGAAAATTCAAGCTACACTAAGGTCGAGTATTCCTTTAAATAGAGTGCGATTAGATTTTGAATTATATGGTATTGAGTTTCCTTTAGTGATCCTACCTGATCAACTCCATACGAAACCAAGTTTATTAATTTTTGACCACCTTATATCTAATGAAAAGGACACTTGGTATCTATGGGATCATTTCTACATTAAACGCTTAATTGAAGAAGACTTCAATATCATACATTTTAATAGTACAGACTTTTGGAAAAGGCCTCAAGCATCCATAAATCAACTTATGGAGCAAATTCATGCATTTGATCAGACACAATTCACTGATCATACTGCTGATGATACAAATGCTCCAACACAGGTTTAACTTGAATCAATGAACCAGTTTGTTTAGTTTGCTTAGTTTTAATGCCATATTCTTTTAAAATAGCATGTGCATCTTCAGCTGTTATAGAAGGATCCATAGTACGCATCAAGGCTAATAAACCGGTAACAAATGGAGCTGCCATAGATGTTCCATTCGCTAGTTTGTAGGAACCTTGCTCATCTGTAGACATAATTTGTTCTCCTGGAGCAGCTATCCCTTTGGATACGTCTTGTATGTAATTCGAAAAAGAAGATTTTTGAAGATTTTGGTTTACAGATGCTACACTGAATACATAATCGTTTGAAGTTGGTAAATAATATTTTGCATTTGCATTACTATTCCCAGCAGCAGCTACGACTAACACATTATGCTTTGCAGCATATGCTAGCGCTTCATTATAAGCTTTTTGTTTAAATGGGTTTGCAAGTCCTCCCAAAGACATAGAAATAACATCAGCCCCACTATCCACAGCTTCTATAATTCCCTTTATAATAGTAGACTCCTTCCCCATTCCATTTTGATTCAATACAGCAATTGCACTTAAGTCTATACATGCATTATTGTAATTAAATGAGGCGATACCTTTACCATTATTATTAATAGCTGAAATAGTACCTGCACAGTGTGTACCATGGCCGTTGGCATCATACTGATCCTTGGGGTGCAACACCTTATAATTATCCTTTAAATCCTCATGTTCCCCATTTATACCTGTATCCAAAACAAAAACTTTAGCCTTTTTCTTTGGTTGATATCCAATTTCCGATAACCACTCAAAAGCATCCATCAATCCAATAGCATCAAAGCCCCACTGTTTTGATACTAGTGGATCATTGTAAAAAGCCTTGTTTTTACTTGAACGATTTGGAGCAACTAATTTTAATTCAGGCATATCCAATTGAAGATCATCATCCACTTCTACCCAAATAACTTTTTCTGAAGATTGAAGCACAGAAATGACATGTTTTAACTTCCTAGGTGAGTATTGTTTGAAGCTTAAGCATATGTAATCATCTAGATCGGTAATTGTTCCATCAACGGGATCAAATCTATAGGATTCATTTAATTCGAAATCTTTATAAATACTGAGGTTTTCGCCTTTTGCTTCATCTTTTACTTGAACTAATAAATTACCGTCTTTTAGTCCATAATCTGCTAATTCTTGAGCTAAAATGATTAAACCACCTCCAATAATTAAGGCAACAATTTTGGGAACAGATTTTTCGGCAATTAAGAAGTATAATAAAAAGGGAACTGCAATAATTTCGAGGGTGGTTAAGGACAACAAACCAATCTTTTCAAAAGTGGTTATATTTTGTCCCCAAATGCTAACCATCATTATGGCAAGACACACGCTCAAAAAGCCAAGAACTGGATACTTGTAAGCTCTTAAATAAGAACTTGTAAGAAAGGTGTACCCTACAAGAACAAAAATGATAATAAATATTGTTAGCATAAATTAGATAAACTCTTAAAGAAGTAAAAAAAGTCCTAAAAAGCGTTAATTATACAACCTCGAACCTTCATCGCTTGTATAGTATTCGTTTTTTTGCTTGATTTGCGAACTATATTCGTCTATTAGTATAATTTAGACGACTAAATTTATAAAATTCTAAATATCCTTATCATATGTCAACTCCATTGAATTGTGTTATCGTAGGATCAGGCCCAGCAGGTTATACTGCGGCAATCTATGCAGCTAGAGCAAATATGAACCCAGTACTATATACTGGTAAAGAGCCCGGCGGTCAACTTATGATTACAACTGATGTTGAGAACTTCCCAGGTTATCCGCAAGGGGTCATGGGGCCTCAGATGATGGAAGATCTTAAAAACCAGGCTGAGCGTTTTGGAACAAAAATCATTTCTGAGTTTATTACTGACTTCGACCACAATACGGAAGGACCACATAAACTAACTTCAGAGACTGGAGAAGAAATATTAGCTCATACCGTAATTATATCAACTGGTGCAAGCGCTAAGTGGCTAGGCATACCATCTGAGCAAACATTTATGAATAAGGGCGTTTCTGCGTGCGCAGTATGTGATGGATTCTTTTTTAGAGGTATGGATGTAGCTATAGTTGGTGCTGGTGATTCTGCAGCCGAAGAAGCACTTTACCTTTCCAAGCTTTGTACTAAAGTGCATATGTTAGTTAGAAGAGATGAAATGCGAGCATCTAAAATCATGCAAGAGCGAGTATTAGCTACTGACAATATTGAAATTCACTGGAATACTGAAACAGATGAAATTATAGGCGATGATGAAGTTGAAGGAGTAAAAGTTTTCAATAATAAAACAAAAGAAACCCAAACACTTGATGTTAAAGGTTTCTTCGTAGCCATTGGCCATAAACCAAATACAGATTTATTTAAAGGTACCTTAGACATGGACGATACAGGATACTTAGTTACAAAGCCTGGCTCAACCAAAACAAATGTAGAAGGTGTATTTGCATCAGGAGATGCACAAGATAGTGTATATCGTCAAGCCATAACTGCCGCTGGTACAGGTTGTATGGCTGCGCTAGACGCTGAAAGATATTTAACAGAAAAGGGCATTATTTAATGCCCTTTTATGTTGGTATGTCGTAGATTTAATTAAAATTAAAAGTCAATTGGTTTATGAACGTAATCTCAAATGGTAGATTCAGATCGGGGGTGCTTCATGGTGATGAAGTAACTGAATTGTTTAACCACGCAAATGAACATAATTATGCCCTTCCAGCCGTGAATGTGGTAGGTACTAATTCTGTCAATGCTGTACTAGAAACAGCTCGTGCAGTAAATTCTCCAGTAATCATTCAATTTTCAAATGGTGGTGCATCCTTTTATGCTGGAAAAGGTCTATCGAATGATGGACAACAAGCAGCTATTTTAGGTGGAATTTCAGGTGCTATGCACGTGCATAATATGGCCGAGGCCTATGGAGTTCCAGTGGTTTTGCATACAGATCACTGTGCTAAGAAGCTATTACCTTGGGTTGATGGTTTATTAGACGCTGGTGAAAAATACTTTGAGAGCAGAAAAATGCCATTATACAGTTCTCACATGTTAGACTTATCAGAAGAAAGTTTAGAGGAGAATATTGAAATCTGTGAGCGTTATCATGAAAGAATGAGTGCTCTTGGCATGACGCTAGAAATCGAGTTAGGCGTAACTGGTGGAGAAGAAGATGGTGTAGATAATACAGATGTTGATAGCAGCCGTCTATATACTCAGCCAGAAGAAGTGGCCTATGCCTTTGAAAAGCTAAATGCTATTTCAAATAAGTTTACGGTGGCAGCAGCATTTGGTAATGTACACGGGGTTTATAAGCCAGGTAATGTGGAGCTAAGACCGATTATCTTAAAGAATTCTCAGGACTACATCAAAGAGAAGTTTGGTATTGAGGAGCATAATCCTATCAACTTTGTTTTCCATGGTGGTTCTGGATCTTCTCGAGAAGAAATTAGAGAAGCCATTGAATATGGAGCTATAAAAATGAATATTGACACCGATTTACAATGGGCGTTTTGGGATGGTTTAAGAGCTTATGAAGCTAAAAACAAAGCCTATCTTCAAAGCCAGATTGGAAATCCAGAAGGAGACGATGTTCCGAATAAAAAATTCTATGATCCTAGAAAATGGCTGAGAGCTTCTGAGCAGACTTTCTCAGAAAGATTAAAAGCTGCTTTCGAAGATTTGAATTGTTTAGATAGAAATAAATAAAAAAAAGTCCCGATGTTCATCGGGACTTTTTTTATAGGATTACCGTACCTAATTGGTCTGCGATATCCTTTTTCATATCATTCAATTTTTGTTGAACTTTCATGAGTTTTAACATGCCCTCTATATTTCCATCATCTTGGTTAGCTTCTTCTATCCTTGCCAAATTCTTTTCACACATCTGTGTTACTTTATGCAACTTAAATCTCAATAATGCTTGTAAGGAGTCGGCTCTAAAATTCTCATCAGGCATTTGTTGGGTTTGTAAATAGATATTCCATCGATTAGCCCAACCATCACTATACTCAAAAGGTGACTGTAGCAAATCAAATGCTAGTTTTGAAATACTTTCATCATCATGATTCACAAAATGGCTCGTTGTAATCGATTCACCACTGACATATTTATTGTAGCACTCCTTGACGATTTTAGCATATAAGGGATCATTAAAATCATCAATCACATCTTCGATATTTGATAAGATAAAGTCACTAACCAGAACATCCTCTTCATATGTGTAACTCGATGCCAATACTAGAATTCGAATAATATCTAGTTCTTGATAACTCCCCTTTTGTCTATCGGAAGGTTTTTGAGGGCTAACAGATGGCTTTTGTTCTACTTGCTCTTCCGCACTAGGACCAATAATCTCATCCGTAGCCGGACCAGGACGCTTAGCCTCTAATCTTGCTTTTTGCTTTCTTTGCTGAGAAATATCTGTTCGAATAAAGCCATTCATTTGATCCAGTAATAATTGCTCCTCCATGGACATTGCATGACTTACTTCTTTGACATATACTGATCTTTTGAGTGGATCCGGAATCTTAGAAACAGTTCTGATTAGATCCTTAATGAGTTCAACTTTTTTAATGGGATCTTTTTTAGAGTCCTCCTTGAACAAATTGATTTTAAAATGAATAAAATCTTGAGCATTCGCATTTAGATAATCCTCAAATCCATCCCCGCCGAGTTTTTTGACAAAAGAATCGGGGTCCTCTCCTTCTGGAAGCATGACCAATTTTACATTCATATCTTGGGCTAAGACCAAATCAAGACCCCTTATCCCAGCTCTAAGCCCTGCCGGATCCCCATCAAATAATAAGGTAAGATTCTGGCTGTATCGTTTGACTAAGCCTATTTGTTCAATAGTCAATGAGGTACCAGAAGAAGCGACCACATTTTCAATGCCCGCTTGATGTAAACTAATCACATCTGTGTAGCCCTCAACCAAATAACAAACATCTTTTTTAGAAATGTCCTTTCGAGCAAAATTTAGTCCATAAAGCGTCTTACTCTTATTATAAACCGGATTTTCGGGGGAATTAATATACTTAGGCCCTTTGCTGGCTGCATTCAATTTCCGACCAGCAAAGGCTATAGGTTTACCACTTAAATTATGTATGGTAAACATGACTTTATCCCGGAAGAAATCTTTCTTATACTGATTAGTAAGGCCTAGTTTTTGAAGTAAATCTAATTTAAACCCTTTGTTTAGTGCATATTGTGTAAACGGGTCGGCTTGATTAGGTATAAAACCTAAATCAAACTTTTTAATGATGTCTTCTGAAAAACCACGTCCTTTGAAATAGGACAAACCTACACTTTTACCTAAATCCGTCTTAAATAATTGTTCCTTAAAATACTTGACCGCTTCGTCATTAATTAAGAATAAGGAATCTTCAAAATGTTTAGCTTCAATTTCTTCAGCTGTAAGTTGACGTTCCTCTACATGAATATTGTATTTTGCTGCTAAATTCCGTAAAGCTTCAGGATACGAAAAATGCTCATGCTCCATCAAAAACTTGACCGGATCCCCTGCCTTTCCACAACCAAAACACTTATAAATATTCTTTGCAGGCGATACCACAAAAGAAGGGGTT
>CAJXMP010000027.1 GCA_913056515.1 uncultured Lewinella sp. | reverse complement strand
GCATCTCGGTACGCTCTAGCTGGTAATCCTTCTTATGAGTATCCCATTCGACAATGAATCTGAACGGTTTCATCTACCACAAAATCCAAAGCCTCTGATCCTGCAACTTTGAGAATAGCACATTCAATGGCATATTCGTCAGCAGCCTTTAACTTGGCAGAAGCAAAGTCTTCTCCGCTGGCCACTAACTCTGCCTTTTTTACTTGCATCAATTGGGAGGTGCGATATTGAGCAGATTCTGCTGCAAATGTTGTGGTGAATTGTCTAGCAATTTTTTGCTTGATAACCCCAAAGCTGGAAATAGGCACCTTGAATTGTTTACGCTCATTGGCATATTTTACAGCTAGGTCTGCTGATCCTTTAGCCCCACCAATGCACATGGCACCTAATTTAAAGCGACCATCATTCAATGAATTAAAGGCAATCAGGTGACCTTTACCAATTTCTCCTAGGATATTTTCAACTGGTACTTCTACATTTTCAAAGAAAACTTGCCTAGTTGACGAACCTTTAATACCTAGCTTATCTTCTTCCGCTCCAAGTGTTAATCCTTCTGCTCCTTTTTCTACAATAAATCCGGTGAATTTATCTCCATCTACTTGTGCAAAAACAATAAAGACATCTGCAAATCCAGCGTTTGTAATCCACATTTTCTGCCCATTGAGCACATAATGTGTTCCTGCTTCATTCAGTTCTGCTTTCGTTTTTGCCGCAAGTGCATCTGAACCAGAAGAAGGCTCTGTCAAGCAATAAGATGCTTTTAGTGCTCCAGTTATTAGTCCAGGTAGGTATTTTTCTTTTTGTGCATCTGTTCCAAAGTATAGTATAGGGAGCATACCAATACCAGTATGTGCCGCATAAGCAACAATCCACGATCCTCCAGGTCCGAAGGTCTCTGCTAAAAGCGTATTGGTGTTGGTATCCATTGCCATTCCACCATATTGCTCAGGCATATGCGATCCAAGGATTCCTAATTCACCTGCTTTTTCAAGCAATTCAACTGCAATATTTCCTTCTTGCTTTTCAATTTTAGCACGAATGGGATCTATTTCATTTTTAATGAAGTCTTTCACCATGGCTTCAACCATACGTTGTTCTTCATTAAATTCCTCAGGTATAAAGGTTTGTGCAGGAGTGGAGTCTTGAATCAAAAAGGCGCCACCATGCAGTACATTGGATTTTGAAACTGTATCTTGCATAATATTGGAGTTTGATGTTTAGCGAATTTTCGCTATTAATATATGGAGTATTTATTAATAATGAAATAATGGACCCATTTATTTTGCGAAAATTCGCTAAAATGAACTTTTTATACTATCAAAAACAATAAAAAGCGCGATTTATGGCATCTGTATTAGTGTTTTGTGGATCTGCTACTGGAAAAAATCCTGCCTATGCTCAGGCAGCAAAGGCACTTGGTATCTACTTAGGTGAACAGGGGCATCATTTGATTACCGGAGGTGGTTCTGTGGGTTTAATGGGGGTGGTTGCTGATGCTGCATTAGCGGCTGGCGGAAAAGCTACAGGGATTATCCCTCAAATGTTGGAGAATAGAGAGGTGGGTCATAGTGACATGACTGAATTGATAGTTGTATCCGACATGCATACTCGAAAGGCATTAATGTATGATAAATGCGATATGGCGATCGTTTTACCTGGTGGAGTTGGAACATTGGATGAATGTTTCGAGTTTTTATGTTGGCATCGATTGCGTTTACATCAAAAGCCATTGGCCATATGGAATGTAGAGGGGATTTATGATGGCCTAGAGCAGGTTCTAGGAATCATGGAAGATGAGGGCTTTACAGGTAAGACGCGCGCTATGGATTGTTTTATCGAAAAAGAACTTAAAGACCTGGTTCAAGCCTTGGATTTATAAGATAAGTGTCAGGAATTTAATACCATTTGATAGACATTACATAAATAATAGTATTTAAGCGATTAAGTTATTAATTTTGCGACATTCATAAATAAAAGCATAAACATGCAAAACACAGATTCGAAAGTAAATTATAAGGTTAAAGATATTTCCCTAGCAGCATGGGGTAGAAAAGAGATCCTACTAGCTGAGGCGGAGATGCCTGGCTTGATGAGTCTTCGCGAGGAGTATGGTGATACTAAGCCTTTAGCTGGTGCTCGTATTGCTGGTTGTCTACACATGACTATCCAGACAGCTGTACTAATTGAAACTTTAGTTGAACTAGGTGCTGAGGTGACTTGGTCTTCTTGTAATATCTTTTCCACGCAGGATCACGCCGCTGCGGCGATCGCTGCTGCAAATATTCCAGTATTTGCATGGAAGGGAATGAATGAAGAGGAGTTCGATTGGGCTATCGAGCAAACATTGTTTGCTTTCGAAGGTGGAAAGCCTTTGAATATGATCTTGGATGATGGAGGTGATTTGACGAATATGGTTTTGGATAGATATCCAGAATTAGTGGATGATATAAAAGGACTTTCTGAAGAGACGACTACTGGTGTGCACCGTTTATATGAGCGTATGAAAAATGGTACACTTCCAATGCCTGCCATCAATGTAAATGACTCAGTAACTAAATCTAAGTTTGATAATAAGTACGGATGTAAAGAATCTTGTGTAGATGCTATCCGCCGTGCTACCGATGTAATGATGGCTGGTAAAGTAGCTGTTGTTGCAGGATATGGAGATGTAGGTAAGGGTTCAGCTGCTTCTTTGCAAGGGGCTGGTTGTCGAGTTATTGTAACTGAAATTGATCCAATTTGTGCACTTCAAGCAGCCATGGATGGCTTCCAAGTACTAAAAATGGAGAATGCAGTTAAAGAAGCTAATATTGTTGTAACTGCAACTGGTAATAAGGATATCCTTACTGATCGTCACTTCAAGCTTATGAAGGACAAGACTATTGTATGTAATATTGGTCACTTCGATAATGAGATTGATATAGCTTGGTTAAACGAAAATTATGGTGATACTAAGCAGGAGGTGAAGCCACAAGTTGATTTATATAATGTAGATGGCAAGGATATCATCATCCTAGCTGAGGGACGTTTGGTTAACTTAGGATGTGCAACTGGTCACCCATCATTTGTTATGTCTAATTCATTTACTAATCAGACCTTAGCGCAGTTGGAATTATGGAATAACAGTGATGCTTATGAAAATCAAGTATACATGCTTCCTAAGCACCTAGATGAGAAAGTAGCTAAATTGCACTTAGCTAAGATTGGGGTAGAGTTGGAAGAGTTGTCCACTGATCAAGCAGACTACATTGGTGTTAAAAAAGAAGGGCCGTTTAAGCCTGAATATTATAGATATTAATTGATATATTAGCCCTGTGCGATTTTGCACAGGGCTTTTTTTATTACAGTATCCCCATATGCAAGAATTTGAAGGATCATCCAAAGGTACTTGGCTTCAAAAGGTTGAAGCAGACTTAAAAGGTAAATCCCTAGAAAGTTTAAATTGGACTGTGACTGATGAGTTAGCTATTAGTCCTTTTGCTCACCCGGATGATATAGCTGAAAAGCTTTTGCCAATAGGGGTAAAGGGTAATAATAATTGGCGTATTGGTCAGGAGTTTGAGGTGTATGCTGAAAATGTAGAGGATCAAAATGTAGCTCTATTAGATGCTTTGAATAATGGCATTGAGGCTCCTAAGATCAAAATCCAAGAAGTGCTTTCGGTAGACCAGCTAGAACGCTTATTTAAAGATGTCAATATATCCTATGTTGCTGTTTATTTTTCTGGACTAACAAGCAAACAAGCCTGGACCGATTTATTGAAAAACTATGCCTTAAATACGCATAAAGGAGACATCCAATCTGATAAATTCTTTGGAGGCTTCCACATGGATATGAACTGGGCTAAGATGACGGTAAGTGATTTTGAGGAGATGGCTACTTTTGAAAAATTTTTCAGTTCAATCTTTCCCAGATACAGGTGTTTCTATGTTGACGGAACAAAGTTTTACAAAGGGGCTAGTGGTATCATTGAGGAATTAGCTCAACTTACGTATGCTGTATCTAGATGCTACGATGGAATGGTGGCGCAAGGATATACTCCTCTGCAGATTTCAAAGAAATTTCAAATTGGTTTTTCAATTGGCCATTCTTATTTATTAGAGATTGCAAAAATAAGGGCTATCAAGGTCTTGATGGCTAATATATGCGAGGCATTGAATCCTGGGCATAAAGAAATTCCATGCTTTGATTGCTATGTGTCTCCTAAATCTTATCAAGCGGATTCAAAAGAAAGTAATCATATCCGAGGTACTATTGCTGCTATGGCAGGTGTGATTGGTGCTGTAGGTCGTCTAACTATACCTCCTTTTGATGTTCAGGAAGCTCAACATGCTAGTGCATTCCAAACTCGAATGGCTACAAATGTTCAACAAGTAATCAAATTAGAAACGAAGTTGAATGCTACCTCTGATCCTGCTGCAGGATCCTATTATATTGAACAACTGACCAATGATTTAGCCCGAAAAGCTTGGTCTAGTTTTATTGAGTTGACGGAGGATTAATCCACTTCATCCAAGTCCATATTTTGAGTGATTCCTTTGACTATTCTATACTTCGAAAGGAATATTTTTGCAATTACCCGGACTACTGTATAAGTCGGAATAGCTAGAATCATACCAGGAATACCTGCTAATTGGGCTCCTATTAATATGATCAAGAATATTTCAAGTGGGTGTGCTTTTACACTGTTTGAGAAAATGAATGGTTGCAAGATGAAGTTGTCTAATAATTGCATACAACCAAACACAAAAACCACCTTTCCTAATAAGGGTAACATCTCTGAATAGAATGAAATATCTAAGTTAGAAGAAATGGTAATCAGTACTCCAAAAGCTGCCCCTATGATTGGTCCTAAGTACGGGATGACATTGATTAAGGCGGCAAATAGCGCTATCAAGAGCGCATTTTTTACCCCTAAGAGCGTCAGACCTAGATAAACAAAAATGGTGATTATACTGATTTGGGTTAATATGCCAGTAAAGTAGCGGGAGAGCATTTCTGTTATATCCTCTACAGCTTCCCTGATTTTTTCTTCATATCGCGTAGGTAAAATAGAAACCGCAAAGTTGGTGAGTAAATTTTTATCTCTGAGCAGGAAAAAGGTGATGAAAATAATGGAGAATAAGGCTATCATAAAATTACCTGCAAAGGAAACAATGGAGGTAAAGGCTCCAAAAATATTTTGACCAGCTTCTTGTGTATCTAATTTTTCCACACCGACTACCTTACCCAACAAATCTTGATTACTCAATGAATCTGCTACCATGCCATTTTCCTTGAGCCAGTTATTGGCTTGACTAAGCGGTACGTTCAATGCCTCTGTGATATCTGAGCGATCGACGTAAGTTAGATTTTCGGCCTGCTCCAAAACTAGTGGAACAAATGCAACAAAAAGTACTCCAAGTACTATAAAATAGGTAAGAAGTGTTAAGCTAGCTGCAACAGATTTGCTGGCTTGCCACTTTTTACCAATACGGACATATTTTTGGAAAAACCGCATAAGGGGCTGTCCTATCATGGCTAAAAGCCAACCTATAACCATATACATAATGAGTCCGCTGAAGTAATAGCTCAAAACAGCGAAAATCAAGATGGTAAAAAGAAGGATTATTATAGTGCGACTTAGTTTCATTTTAGTGGAATACAGTCCGTGACAAATTTGATTTATTTCAAAATAATAACTTTATTTTATCTAACCCAAGATTCCTAAACTTAGGACCAGAATTTTATGTTAAAAATTATACCTTAGTGAGATGCTCGCATATATTGAGCGTCCTTTTTTTTAACCTAGAAATCACTTTCTTTCATGTCAAAGATTGAAGAATTCAACGCTTACCGAAGCAAGATGAATGAGAAAATCTTGGGTAGCGATAATAAGTTCATGAAACGCTTTTTTAACCTAGATACGAACGCCTACAAGGACGGTGCGCTGGATAGTCGCACTAAAGAAATGCTAGGACTAGTTGCTTCTATGGTTTTACGTTGTGATGATTGTATTGCCTATCACCTAGGCAAATGTTATGAGGAAGGTTTAAACAAGGAAGAAGTCTTCGAAATTTTTTCCATTGCTAACTTGGTCGGGGGCTCTATTTGTATTCCTCATACCAGAAGGGCATTGGAATATTGGGAAGCTTTAGAGGAAGAGGATAAAAAGTAAATGTATGTTTTCTACAACGGATAAAACCTATCTAGATCAGTTGAATGATACTCAACGACAAGCAGTTATCTCAAACGATGGCCCTTGTTTAGTGGTAGCAGGTCCTGGATCTGGAAAGACTCGAGTATTGACTTACCGAATTGCTCATCTCTTACAGAGTGGGGTAAAACCGTGGGAAATCTTATCTCTAACCTTTACCAATAAGGCCGCTAGAGAGATGAAAACTCGAATTGAGAAAGTTGTAGGGGCTTCGGCTCAGAATGTTTGGGCTGGTACTTTTCACTCTATTTTTGCTAAGATCTTAAGAATTGAAGCCGATAAGATTGGCTATCCAAGCAATTTCACCATATACGATACGGAAGATTCCAAGTCTTTGATTCGGAATATCATCAAAGATATGAATTTGAATAAGGATCACTACAGTGTAAATTCCGTTTATTCTAGAATTTCCTCTGCAAAATCGAATCTTATTCCTCCAGCGCTTTATCTGAAGGACAAAGAATTAATGGACCAGGACCGGAGGCAGAAAAGACCTTTCTTGGGAGAGCTCTACAAGCAGTATATGAACCGTTGTAAAAAGGCTGGAGCAATGGATTTTGACGATTTACTTTATCGTTTCTATGAATTGCTGCATAAAAATCCTGACGGTGTTCGCGAAAAGTATCAACGGAAATTTCAATATGTCTTAGTGGATGAGTTTCAAGATACCAACCACCTACAATATGAGATTGTACGAAAATTAGTGAGTTATCCAGATAGCCCAAATAATATAACTGTAGTTGGTGATGACGCGCAGTCCATTTATGCTTTTAGAGGCGCTACTATTCAGAATATTCTTGACTTTGAGCAAGATTTCAAATCCAAGGGAATCAAAATATTCAAGCTGGAGCAAAATTATAGATCCACGGAGCATATTGTTCAAGCTGCCAATGATGTGATCAGTTACAATAAAAAGCAGATCAAGAAAGTCATCAAATCGGAGAAAGGTTCAGGCAATCGGATTAGAGTGATTCGCTCTATGAGTGATAATGAGGAGGGCAAACGAGTAGTCGATTTGATTCAGGAGCAAAAAAGTAGGTTGCATTTGCATAACTCCGACATCTGTATTTTATATCGCACCAATTCACAGTCTAGGATTTTTGAAGAATATCTCAGGCGTGCGGGTATAAGTTATAAAGTATTTGGTGGTCTATCTTTCTATCAGAGAAAGGAGATTAAAGATATGGTGGCTTATTTCCGCTTGATTGTAAATCCAAATGATGAAGAGGCGCTTAGACGGGTAATCAATTATCCAAAACGAGCTATTGGTAACACCAGTGTGGAGAAGATTTCAGATATGGCTAAGAGTATGGATTCTAGTATGTGGGATGCTATACCTTTTGCTCCATTAACTGGAAAAGCTAGGCGGTCGGTTGACGGCTTTGTTGACATGATCAATAAGCTGCGTAAGCAATTAGATAGTGTGGATGCTTATGAATTAGCAACTAAGACGGTTCATGCTGCTGGCTTGCAAGATGAACTTAAAAAAGATACTTCGATTGAGGGTTTGTCTAGAATGGAGAATGCATCTTCCTTATTGGATGCCATCAAAGAGTTTGTAGACAGTGTGGATGATACTGCTGAGGAAACGGCGGACGTAGGTTTAACGTCATACATCCAGAACATTGCTTTATTGACAGATCAGGATAGCTCAGTCGATGAGAATAATTTCGTTACGCTCATGTCTGTTCACTCTGCCAAAGGATTGGAGTTTCCTTCTGTTGTGGTGGTAGGTATGGAAGAAAACTTATTCCCATCGTTCATGTCTTCTGATAGTGCAGAGGCCATAGATGAGGAGCGACGCTTATTTTATGTTGCCATCACTAGAGCAGAGGCCCATTTGACCTTATCATTTGCTTCCAGCAGGTATAAATTTGGGCAGATGCGCTATAATGAGCCTTCTCGCTTTCTAAACGAGATTGGTCCACAGCATCTGGATATGGATTTCAATACACTTAGTGCCGGTCAATCTGGAGGATTCCAGCGGCCAACAAGCCCAAGTGTGGGGTCCAGTTCCTCGGCTGTTAAAGGATACTTTAAAAAACCAAGTCCTCAAGCACCAAAGGTAGATTTATCGAATTTTACACCTTCACCTGCTAGTTCCATAGCTGCTGGACAGAAGGTATTGCACCCTAAGTTTGGGGAGGGAAAAGTATTGTCTGTTGATGGTGGGCGCGATAAAAGAGTAGCTACAATTTTCTTTAAAGCGGTAGAGAATCCTCAAAAGCGCTTGATGTTAAAGTTTGCAAAACTTCAGATCATTTCTTAAATAATATTAACCTACAGGCACTTTTAGTTTTCTTGACTTGTTCAGGACAATAACGCATGTGTTTCAGCATCATTAATTAAGTTGTATTAACTTAATTAATATTATTTATATTTATATACATGAGAAAAGCTAGGATAACCATTATAGTAAGCTGTTTTATTATTGCTTTTAGTTGTAATATTCGGGCTTCCGATGACTTTAAAAAGATTGGTTATATCCCATTTTATAAGGTAGGTATGGTGGATGACTTGGATTTCGAAGGACTGACCCATTTGAATATTGCCTTTGCCAATCCAGATAGTTATGGTAATCTACATACGAAGACCTACGATTACTCGCCTTTAGTCAAAAAGGCACACGCGCACGATGTAGATGTATTTATTTCCTTAGCTGGTGGCGGCCTATCATCAGAGTTAAGTACGCTTTGGGAGACGCTCATGTCACCATCTAACAGATCCTGGTATATTTCCAAGATAGCTGAATATGTGCTTCGCAATGGACTACAAGGGGCTGATATGGATCTAGAGTGGGGAGATGTCAACCAATATTACAGTGATTTTATATTGGAGATGCGAGATACCTTTGATGTATATGAATTGGGATTAACCGTTGCCCTTCCTGCCATTAAAAGGTTTGACCCTATTACAGATGAGGCTTTACAGGCATTTGACTGGATTAATATGATGGTGTATGATGCTAGAGGTCCTTGGAATCCCGACAACCCAGGTCCGCATGCTTCGATGGATTTTGCATTACAGGCTATAGATTTTTGGCGTGGTCAAGGTATTCCTGCTTCTAAGCTTGTCTTAGGTGTTCCCTTTTATGGTTATGATTTTTCTGATAAGGACAAAGTGCGGTCGGTGCATTATTCTGCCTTAGTTGCATCTCGATCAACCAATGCATACGTGGATCAGTCTGGGCAAGTGTATTATAACGGGATCAGAACCATTTTAGCTAAATTGAAATTAGCTTATGGTGAATTAGGAGGCATAATGATGTGGGAACTTGGACAAGATGCTACCAATGCATTCTCTCTTTGGGCGAATATCAAGCGGGAATTATTCTTCTATGAATTTCAAAAAAAAAAGCTGCTTACCGCTGGATTGAATAAAGAAAATGTTACTTCCTTTGATCGCATATTGGAAATAGATTTAGATAGAGTTTCATCTGGATTTGCTCGAATCATAGATATGAATGGGCAAATAACTAATGAGCAATCGTTTTCCAACACTAAAAAGCTGAATATTAAAACTTCCGATGTGCCTAATGGTGTGTTTGTCGTTGAAGTTATTGGAACAGATAGTAACCAGAAGTATAAAGCGATTAAACTCGATCCTTAGGTACAAGTAATCTTCTTCCTTTTAAGCTTGGTATTCTGTAAGTAGTTGATCCATGAATTGAACTAATTCATCTATATCTGTAGTCTCCGTTAATGGATTCATTAAAGTACTGCGCAGATAGGTTGTTCCATGGATATTGGTCATAACGATATAAAAAGGACCTCTATCTATAATGGTCTTACGCAGCCAAGCATTGACTTGATTGCATGCTTCTGTGGAAGCTCCACCAGTCCACCGGTAGCAAATGATATTGGATTCTGGATGACAAGCTGTTTCCCAGTGCTCCTTTTGATTAATTTGATCCGCAAAATAATGGGTTAAATCCATCATGTGTTCCAAATAAGTTTCCCAGAGTTCAAATCCATATTGCTCAATAATCGCTTGAATTTTGATGCTCATCATAAGTTTGGTGCATTCAAAGGTCACTTTAGCGGAATTTTCCCATTCATCGGTATGATCTTCAGACCAGAGGTAAGAAGCATTTTGATCAAAAGTTGAATATGCCACTCGTCTATTTTTATACATAACTGCTGTGGTCAAGGCAGGCACTAACAACATTTTATGAAAGTCCATGATAACGGAATCTGCCATGGCCGTTCCAGCTAGTAGGTGCTTATATTTTTCTGAAAATATAAAGGCACCTCCATGAGCGGCATCTACATGAAACCAGAGATCATACTTTTGGCAAAAGGTTCCAAGTGCCTTCAGGTCATCATAAGAACCAGTTGCTGTTGAAGGGGCAGAACCTACCACACCAATGATTGTTATGTCATCTTCTTTCGCTTTTGCATATAGATCCTCCAAGGTTGAAATATCCATTTGGAATTTATCATTGACCGGAACCTTAATAGCACCTGCTGCTCCCCAGCCCATGATACGTACTGCACGATCTACGCAATAGTGTGATTGTTCAGATACTAGAAAAGCATACTTTTTTGTCGTTCCAGCTTCCCAAGCATCGGGAATTTTTGCCGCACGGGCGGTTAAAAGTGCGGTCAGGTTGGCCAAGGTGCCTCCTGAAGTTAAGAATCCTCCACTATCAGGTCCCATCTGAAGTTTCTGTGCAGTCAAAGCACAGATTTTATACTCTAATGCATTAGAGGCAGGACCCATTTCAAAAACACCTGTTCCATTATTCATCAAAGCGGAAAATAAATCGGCTAATGCAGCAACAGGTAGAGTTGGACTGACCTGATGTCCCATGTATTTGGGATGTTGTAGTTTGGTACTATTGGCTAATACTTTTTTGTAAAAATCTAAGTCAGAACCATTCCCTTCTTCGATATTCCACTTGTCCAGTTGCGCTTGAGGATCTGTACTAGGTAGAACCTTTGCATACGTCTGGCTAGTAGACTTTTGTAGGTGTTCTGCTAGGAGATCTACTAGGTCATGGCCTAACTTTTGAAAAGCCTGATGATCGTATGCTTGTTTAAAAAGGTCTTTCATGAAGTATTAGATTTCTTTTGAATACAAAAAAGGTGATATTAGAGTTTAAGCCTACGTATTAAAGATAAAGATTGGCTTAGAATAAAAGGCTTTATTTGCTATCCTTTTAGTACTCAAGCGTATGACTACACCGCAAGAACATACTGCATTAATAAAAGAATTGGCGTATGCTCAAGGTTTTCAGTTGGTAACTGTAGCCAAGGCTGAGTTTATGGAGCCTGAAGCTAAGCGATTGGAGTCGTGGTTGAACCTGAATTATCACGGTGAAATGGGTTATATGGCAAATCATTTTGATAAGCGAGTAGATCCTACTTTATTAGTTCCTGGAGCCAAGTCGGTAGTCAGTTTGATGTATAATTATTACCCGGAGGAAAAACAAGATCCTACTGCTCCTAAGCTAGCCAAGTATGCTTATGGCAAGGATTATCATCATGTGATTAAGTATAAACTCAAAACATTGATGCAGCAATTACAAGAACAGGTCGGAGCAGTGGAAGGGCGTGTTTTTGTAGATTCTGCTCCGGTATTAGAACGGGATTGGGCCAAGCGGTCCGGCTTAGGTTGGATAGGGAAAAATACTATGTTGATACATCCTAAGAAAGGATCCTTTTTCTTTTTAGCGGAGATCATAATAGATCTAGCCCTTGAGCCTGATGCCCCCATGAAAGATTATTGTGGGACTTGTACGAAGTGTATTGATGCTTGTCCAACGGATGCTATTGCTCCGGAAGGTTACTATATGGATGGCTCGAAATGTATATCGTATTTAACAATCGAGTTAAAAGAATCTATACCGCCAAGCTTCAAAGGTCAAATGGAGAATTGGATGTTTGGTTGTGATATCTGTCAAGATGTGTGTCCTTGGAATCGTTTTTCTACGCCTCATCAAGAGCCTGAATTTTTAGCGGCAGAAGGCTTGTTGGATATGGATGCATCTGATTGGGAAGAATTGACAGAAGAAGTTTTTAAAAAGGTTTTTCGCAAATCTGCAGTCAAGCGCACAAAATACCAGGGTTTGATCAGAAACCTGAATTTTTTGAGAGCTGGGAACGATTAATCCACTGGATGTCGACCCCATACTAGAGATAGTCCAAAGCCTGAAATTAAATGCCAGATTCCCCACCAAGCTAGAATGAGTACCATGCCACCAAGACCTTCAAAGATTTGAAATGCTAAAACTAAGCCTAATCCTGAGTTTTGGATGCCCGTTTCTATAGAAATAGCTCTTGCATCTTTTTTAGTCAAACGGAAACCTCGGGCAATTTGATAACCACCTAATAAGGCTAAGCCATTATGGATGAGTACGATAAAGAAAACTATATGCAAGTAGTCCTGCATTTGGGTGTAGTTTTTTACTAATGCAAAACATACAAAGGCTAAAAAAACTAGCATCGATAAAGACGAAACAGGCTTTTTAATTTGGGCAGTAAACTTAGGGTATTGGTGATTGATAAACATACCAATGGATACTGGAATCAAAATCAAGAAGATGACTGTTTTGATGATTTTTTGCGGATCGATATCTAGGGTTTTCAATAAGGCTGAGGTTTCTGGATGGATACCTGCCCAAAAACCAAATGCTACAGGTGTAATAACTATAGCGGCTGTCGTTGTAAAGGAGGTGAGTAATACGGATAAGGCTGAATTCCCTTTGGAGCGGTGAACCATATAGTTAGAAACTGATCCTCCAGGGCAGACCGATACCAATAACATACCTAGTGCTATGGATGGATGTGGCTGAATTAGATATATCAGCCCTAATGCTAAAAGTGGAAGAAAAAGATATTCACTCAGCAATCCAACTAGAGGAATTTTGGGAGATTGAAAGAGTTGTTTGAAGTCCTCTATTCGAATATCTAAGGCTACTCCAAACATTAAAAAGGAAAGAATAATATTTAGAACGAAAAGATTGCCATCATTTAGATTGATAACAATATCATCAATACTGGTCATATTAGTAGATTTATGGCCAATATAAAAAGAACTTAAGAAGCTTAATTGTTTAAGAGGTTCATAAATTCATTCACCAAGGCATTTTGGTCCTTCAGCATGGTGTCATTCAAATCTAGGGTTGGCATATCTTTATTTGCCTTTCGCTTGACTTCAAATCCATCGTAAAGTGTGGATTCCATGAAATTGAAAATGCTCCATGTTCCATTCTCGTATTCCAAACTGGTCAAGCTTTCTACCCAATCGCCAGAATTCAAATACCTGATAGTCCCATGAGGAGTTTCCTCTTGGCGATTGGCTGCTTCGTGTATATGACCGCATACTACATAGTCATATCCTTGTTTGGCACCTAAATTAACCGCCAGGTTTTCAAAATCGCTTATGAATTTTGCAGCTTGTTTAACTCTGCTTTTAATTTTCTTAGAGAAAGACATTTTAGGTTTGCCCATTTTTTCTCTAATGTGATTGATCCATCTATTGATTCGTATCAGTAAGTCGTATCCTTTTCCACCCATTTTGGCAATGAGCGGTAATATTTTGACTGAGGTATCAAAAACGTCACCGTGAAAAATCCAATATTTTTCATTGTTGAATTGGAGTAAGAGTTTATCCCTTAAGTGAATATTTCCCAGTGAAATTTCTGAGAATGTTCTTAATCGATCATCGTGATTCCCTGTGATATAATACACTTTAGTTCCACCGGTTGACATCTTAATGATCTTTTGAATCACCTTTAGGTGTGATTCTGGAAAGTACCTTTTATTGAACTGCCAAAAGTCAATAAAGTCACCATTGATGATCAGGGTTTCAACTTCAATATCATTGAGGTATGCAAGCAACTCGTCTGCGTGACATCCATAAGTGCCTAAGTGGACATCTGATATTATTACTAATGGAAGAACTCTTTTCAAGTCAGTAATTGGTTTATTTGTTACACAAAGATGCAGTTCTAATGTTAATTTATTATAAATCCAATGTTATACTATCATAAAATTATATATTCTTTTAATGCGTTGATAGACATTAACTTATCTGCTAGTTGTGGAAAACTACTTTTCAATTTAACCCGAAAAGGATTATATTTATTTCGCATTCTTTTCAACTGAACATTTATCTAAATTTCCTGTCATGCAAGACTTCATTCACCTGCACTGCCATACTCAATTTTCCCTTCTAGACGGTGCGAGTGAGATAGGCTCTATGATGGATAAGGTTAAGGCTGACGGCCAAAAAGGTGTGGCCTTGACGGACCACGGTAATATGTTCGGTGCATTCAAATTTGTACATGAGGCAGAGCAAAGAGGTTTGAAGCCAATCATTGGTTGTGAATTCTATTTGGTGGAAGACAGACATCGCAAATCATTTTCTAGGGCAGCCAACGAAAAAGATAAACGATACCATCAATTACTCTTAGCTAAGAATCAAAAAGGGTATGAGAATCTATCCAAGTTATGTTCACTTGGATTCATTGAAGGCTTGTATTCGAAGTTCCCACGTATTGATAAGGAGTTAATTGAGAAATACCATGAGGGATTAATTGCTACCAGTTGCTGTATTGGTGCCGAAATACCCCAAGCTTATATGCATGGGCAGGATGAAAAAGCCGAAGAACTTTGTAAGTGGTGGATTGATTTATTAGGCGATGATTTTTATATCGAATTACAGCGGCATAGAGGATTAGAGAATATCGATGGACTCGGGATTAGCCAGGAGGATATCAATCAAAAATTGATTGCTCTAGCGGAAAAGTACAATCTTAAGGTGATCTGTACCAATGATTCGCACTACGTGGAAGAAGATGACTGGGCGCCACACGATGTGCTACTTTGTGTAAACACCGGAGCGCTATTGGAAGAGACGAAGCGCTTTAAATTTCCATCTTCAGATTTCTATATGAAGACTAAAGCTGAAATGAATCAGCTTTTTGGGGATATCCCAGCTTCATTAGATAATACCTTAGAAATCTACGATAAGATCGATTCGATTAAATTGGTCAGAGATGTATTACTTCCAGCCTTTCCTTTGCCTAAGCAGTTTAAAACGCAGGATGATTATCTGCGCCACTTGACCTTTGAAGGGGCTAGGCGACGATATAAAACGATAAGTCCAGAAATCGAAGAACGATTAAACTTCGAGCTCAAAGTTATTGAAAATTCAGGTTATCCTGGGTATTTCTTGATTGTGCAGGATTTTACAACTTCTGCTAGAGAAATGGGTGTGTCTGTAGGACCTGGTCGGGGTTCGGCTGCGGGATCTGCTGTTGCCTATTGCATTGGTATCACCAACGTAGATCCAATCAAATATGATTTGCTATTTGAGCGATTTTTGAATCCTGAACGGGTATCACTACCGGATATTGATATTGATTTTGATGATGAAGGACGTCAAAAGGTGATTGATTATGTGATCGATAAATATGGCCAAAACCAAGTTGCTCAGATCGTAACCTATGGAACGATGGCCGCAAAATCCTCTATCCGTGATGTAGGTCGGGTAATGGATATCCCGCTACAGGAGGTTGATCGGGTTGCAAAGGTTTTTCCTCAGAATATGAAAGCTTCTTTGGGTAAAGTGCTCAAAGATGGTGATATAGATCCCAAACTGAAGGGTGCCATGAACGCTGAAGATATTGAGAAGGCGTATGCGTTTAGAACCATGGCTGAGGGACAAGATCAAGTGGGTGAGATGCTTCGCTTAGCTAAGAAATTAGAAGGCTCTGTTCGTAATACGGGCATTCATGCTTGTGGTGTGGTGATTACCCCAGATGATATTACTAAGTATGTTCCAGTTAAGGTCGACAAGGGATCTTCCATGTTGGTTTCTCAATTTGATAACTCTGTAGCGGAAATTGCTGGTTTACTCAAAATGGACTTCTTGGGTTTAAAGACTTTAACAGTTATTAAAAATGCTATAAAAATAGTTGAGAAAACGGAGGGTATAGTCATTGATCCAGATGAAATACCATTGGATGATGTCAAAACGTATGAGTTATTCCAAAGAGGTGAAACAGTTGGTATCTTCCAATACGAGTCTGCAGGTATGCAGAAGTACATGAAGGAGCTGGTTCCAAGTACTTTTGAGGATCTCATTGCCATGAATGCCTTGTATCGTCCGGGGCCACTAGAATATATTCCAGAGTTTATTAAAAGAAAGCATGGAAAATCTCCAATCATCTATGATCTAGATGATATGGAAGAATATTTAAAGGGCACTTACGGGATTACCGTGTACCAGGAGCAGGTGATGTTACTTTCCCAGAAATTGGCCAATTTTACCAAAGGTCAGGCGGATATGCTTCGTAAGGCCATGGGTAAGAAAAAGAAGAAACTCATTGATGAGTTACATCCGCTTTTTATTGATGGTGGAACTAAGAATGGACATGATGAGGCGAAGCTGGAAAAGATTTGGAAAGACTGGGAGGCCTTTGCATCCTATGCCTTCAATAAGTCACACTCTACCTGTTATGCATTCGTTGCCTTTCAGACTGCTTATCTAAAGGCGAATCACCCAGCTGCTTTTATGGCTGCTGTTTTAACCAATAATAAAAGTGATATCACCAAGGTTACCTTCTTTTTGAAAGAGTGTAAGCGCATGGGTATTACTGTACTTGGACCAGATGTGAATGAGAGTTATTCTGATTTCTCTGTAAATAAGGACGGTCAAATTCGATTTGGCTTATCTGCGCTGAAGGGGGTAGGAGAGGGTCCAGTTTCTGAAATCTTAGAAGAAAGAAAGGCTAATGGACCTTTCGCATCTGTATTTGATATGGTTCGAAGATTAGCTTTGGGATCTGTCAATAAGCGCGTTATGGAATCCTTGGTTCTAGGGGGTGCTTTCGACCGCTTTGAAGCATTGAGTAGGGCCGTGTATTTTGAACCATCGGATAAGCATGCATCTTACCTAGAGCACTTATTGAAATATGGTGCTGCTTATAAAGGACAGGCGCAACAAGCGGTCAATTCCTTATTTGGTGATTCTGATGAGGTCATGATTCCAGAACCTAAAGTGCCTACTACAACAGGTTGGCCATTAATTGAGAAATTGAATAAAGAGAAGGAGGTTACTGGTATTTATATTTCTGGTCATCCATTAGATGATTTTAAGGTGGAGATTGAGCAGTTTACCAATATGGGACTGGAGCAAGTTATGCAATCCACATCCAGAGATATTAAAATTGCCGGAATAGTATTAGAGGCTCAGCATAGGATTTCTCAAAAAGGTACCGGTTGGGGTAAATTTGTGATTCAAGATTTCAATGGATCATTGGAATTTGTGTTGTTTAAAGAGGATTATCAGAATTTTAAAGCCATCTTGGAAGTAGGTCAGAGTGTGTTTATTAAGGGCGGTATGGAGAAGCGTTGGAATAGTGATGAGCTACAATTTAAATGCAGAGAAATTAGTTTATTAGATTCTATTGGGCAAGAGATGACCAACTCTATCAAGATTAATATTGCCATAGAGCGTTTGAATGATGAGTTAATCGATGCGTTAGAATCCATAGTAAAAGCAAAGAAAGGCAAACACAAATTGCGTTTTCAATTGATAGATAGTGTCAATCGTCAAAAACTTCAAATGTATTCTAAGAGTTATATGGTAGAGGTTGATAATGAGCTTGTAACTGAAATTGAAAAGCTTGGTTTAAAATATAAGATCAATGGCTAGAATAAAAGCATTGCTGATTTGTAGTTTGATAAGTTTTGGGATTTATGCGCAAGACACGATTATCACTGCGAATGATTTTGAGGAGATTGAACATCTGTTCACGGACGAAACCAATGATGAAGTTTGGGTGATCAATTTCTGGGCTACTTGGTGCAGTCCATGTTTAGCAGAATTACCTTACTTTAAATCAGCAGCGAAAGCATTAAATCCAGCAGAGGTTCGATTTATTTTTGTTACGCTTGATTTTAAAAAACAGTTTGAATCTAAGTTAAAGCCTTATTTAGCTGAACATCCTCTACCGGGGACTGTTTATAATCTCTGGGATATGGATTATAATAGTTGGATAGATCAGGTAAGTCCAAAATGGTCTGGTGCTATTCCTGTTACTGTAATTCGAAAGGGAGATGAAAAAATAGTATTGACTAGTGAGGTAGAATCCACGGAGGAATTAATGGAATCTATAGCATCTATCAGCCAGTAATTCAAATTCGGAATAAAATAAAGATGTTTTCACAACGTTAAAATACTTGCATTAAGGGCTATAGATGCCTATTATTAAATATCTGAAGAAGAAAACGTATAACTAATGAAGAATAAAATTTCACTTTTAATGCTTATTCCAGCTTTGTGCATCAGCTTATTAGCTTTTGTAGAAGGTGGGTTGAAGGTTGGGGATACTGCTCCTGACTTCAAGTTGAAGAATATCGATGGTAAAGAGATGTCCATGGCCGATTTTGGTCAGGCTAAGGGCTTTATCGTGGTATTTACTTGCAACACTTGTCCTTATTCTGTGATGTATGAGGATCGTATTATTGCAGCGAACAAGAAATATGCTCCAATGGGTTATCCTGTTATTGCTATCAATCCTAACGATGTTGACAGAAGACCAGGCGACTCTTTTGCGGAGATGAAGGCTAGAGCCAAAGAAAAAGGCTTTAATTTCCCATATCTATATGACTCTACTCAAGAGATTGCGACGGCTTATGGAGCTACTAGAACACCGCATGTTTATTTATTAGATAAAGCGCGCACGGTTCAATATATCGGTGCTATCGACAATAATGCGAGTGAAGCGAGTGAGGTAACGGAGGATTACCTAGCGCAAGCTATTGCTGCTATGGAAGCTGGTAAGAAGCCAGATCCTAACTTTACCAAAGCAGTAGGATGTACCATTAAATGGAAAGAGTCCAAGTAAAATAAAAAAGGAGTGAACATGTTCACTCCTTTTTTATTTCAGCTACTACTAAATGATAATCTTCTATTTGCCTTGCAAAAATATTAAAATCAGCTTGGAGGTCCGGTTTAATCACTCTTCCCAAACCAGTGCCATGACTTAGATTCTGAGGAAGTTGATCAATCTTTAAATCCTTTCTAAATTCTACTTTCCCATTTCCATAAGCTTTAAATAGAGCTTCTTTTGCACTCCAAAAATGGTAAACAACATTGGAGCTCATAACCGAGTTAAAGCGCTCGAATTCATCCTCTGCTATGAATTTGCGTTTTATTCTATCCAGCTGAGGGGTTTCTTGTTGAATATCTATACCCACTAATCTGTCTGATAATACTACCGCGACATATTTCGCTGAATGCGATAGACTAATTTCCATAGAACTGTCTTCTAGAAATGGCTTTCCACTTGGACTAATTGTTAAGAAGGTTCTTTCAGCCCTATTCAATGCATGGTCGAGCAAAAACCTTCCTGCCAGGAATTCTGTTTGTTTTTTAGCTATGAGTTTATCCAAATAGGCTTGTTCAAAATCATCTAACGTGAGCTGGGTCAAAAAGTAATCCAATGGCTCTGTGATGTGCCAAACAAAATATTCCGTATAAGGACTTACTTTTTCTTTTGCAATTAAAGGCATAATGTTATTTTTCACTTTCAAATGACCTCGCTGAGCGCAACATCAATGAAATGATACCCAAGTTTAGACATAAAAAACAATATTTAGGCCACCGCGGGGCGATATTTTGTCTTCAATCTGATGGCGAAGCTGGATTTTACAGTTGTGGGGGCGATGGTTTATTGGTCCATTGGTCTAATCTGAATCAAGCGGATGGACAAGTCATTGCACAGGTTGAGCAAACGGTTTATGCCTGTTTGGTTCAAGAAAAAAGACAAAACATACTATTTGGAAAGTTAGATGGTAGCTTGACTTGGGTGCAGCAAAATCAGGTCTTATTCAATAAAAAAGTCCATCAGAAAGGCATTTTTGACCTAATGGAATTGGATGAATATTTTCTTTCTTTGGGAGGGGATGGTCAATTAGGGGTATGGTCTAAGGATCAACCTGGCCAAGTATTCTTACAAAAGGTCAGTGAGCAGGCTTTACGGTCGGCTTTGTTGGACCCATTGAGGGCTAAAATTTATGTGGGTGGAAGTGATGGGCACCTTTATGTACTGAATGCCCAAACACTTCAGGTTGAGCAGCAAATACAACAAGCCCACCAGTCATCTGTTTTTACGCTTTGTAAGCATCCTGAACAACCGATACTTTTTTCTGGTGGACGGGATAATATGATCCGATCCTGGAGCCTGGATAGTTTAAAACCTCTGCATGCTGTGCCTGCTCATGCAGCTACTGTTAATCATTTGATTCCTGGTCCTCAGGGGGTGCTGCTTAGTGCTGGACGGGATAAAGAAATACGCATTTGGGATATCAATAGTCTGGAATTAAAGCAAGTATTAAAATCGCCTAGAGATCATGGTCATGTCAATTCGGTCAATCGATTGTGGTGGAGTGATGATTTAGCGTGTTTATGTTCTGCAGGGGATGACCGAAGTATAATCCGTTGGGAAATTTTGCCTCTAAATTCCTGATAATTTCAGGTTTAGTTTTATCTTAAAATATTAATCCAATACATATTATGATTCTATCTGATAAAAAGATTTTAGAAGCTATTGAAGCGGGTCAAATTGTTATAGAACCTTTTGACAGAAAATGTTTGGGAACCAATTCCTATGATGTGCATCTAGGGAAGCATTTAGCTTTATATAAGGATCAGATTTTGGATGCTAAGAAGCACAACCAAGTGGATCATTTTGAAATACCTGAAGCGGGTTTTGTATTGGAACCAGGTACATTGTATTTGGGTGTTACAGAGGAGTATACGGAAACACATAACTCTGTTCCTTTTTTAGAAGGTAAGTCCTCTGTTGGTCGCTTGGGGATTGATATCCATGCCACCGCTGGGAAGGGTGATGTGGGCTTTTGTAATACATGGACCTTGGAAATATCTGTTACACAAAAAGTACGGGTATATGCTGGTATGCCTATTGGCCAATTAATTTATTTTATGGTTGAGGGGGATATAGAGAACTATTACAATAAAAAGCAGAATGCTAAATACAATCAACGCACTATACTTCCAGTAGAAAGTATGATGTGGAAGAATAAATTCTAGAATCTACAGAACCAGATGAATGTTAAACTAATCTCAGCTGGTGCAGGATCGGGTAAAACCTATCGCCTCACCAGAGAAATTGTTCAAAAATTAAAGTCCGGAGTTCCACCATCCGGCATACTTGCCACTACTTTTACACGAAAAGCAGCTACAGAACTTAAAGAGCGTGTGCGTCAAAGTTTAATTCAAGAAGGACTTTTGGATGCAGCGGAGGAAGTTTCAAATGCACTTATTGGAACGGTAAATGGATTGGGCACCAAATTGTTACAGCGATTTAGTTTTGAAGCTGGACTTTCTCCCTACGTGCAGGTTATGGAGGACATAGAGGGAAAACAATATTTCAACTTAGCCTTAGCTAATATTTTGGATGCCTCAAAGGTAGAGCGTATTCAGGCACTTGCCGAACGTTTGTCTTTACTCCCGGATACAGGAAGCTTTGGGGGAAGCGATTGGAAAGAGCATTTGTCCAGAATTTGTGATTTGGCTCGACAGAATAACTTTAAAGAGACGGCTTTGGAAACTTCTAGGGTGAAGAGTATAGACACCTTGAGTACTTTTTTTGAGGCCACCATATCCAAGGATTATACGGAGCAATTGACAGGATTGAGGAAAGAGTTAGACTTCGTGATTCAGGAAATTGATTTAGAAGCGGATAGTACGGTTAAGACGAAGAATGCACTTAAAAAAGTAAAAGCTATTCGATTTAATATAGAGCATGGCAAAGCGATAAAATGGTCAGATTGGGCTAGCCTTGCAAACACCAGTCCAGGGAAAAAGTCTATGGACATTTTTGCAGACTTAATTCAATATGCCCAATTGCATCATCGATCACCGCAATTTCAAGAAGACCTAAAGGCTTATATCTCTGAGTTGTTTCAGTTGACTGCTGCTGCTATCCAGGAGTATGATGACTACAAGAAAAAGCGCGGTTTGATTGATTATACTGATATGGAAGCCATGTTGGACCAGCTTTTGGATCGTAGGGATGTACAAGAAGTGTTGCGTCAAGAGTTACACTTGGTCATTGTGGATGAGTTTCAAGATACGAGCCCCTTACAATTGAACTTGTTTTTAAAGTTAGATGCTTTAGCTGGGGACT